>CAZYTE010000006.1:0-23753 GCA_964649425.1 uncultured Oscillospiraceae bacterium | reverse complement strand
TTAAGCCCCGCCAGATCGAGTTTGCCCGCCTTGGCATCAACTACACTGTAATGAGTAAGCGCAAGCTGCGTCAGCTCGTTGAGGAAAAGCGGGTTTCCGGCTGGGATGATCCCCGCATGCCTACGCTTTGCGGACTGCGCCGCCGTGGCTATACCGCAAACTCCATCCGCAGTTTCTGTGAGAAGATCGGCGTTGCAAAGGTGGACTCCACTGTTGACTGGGCTCTGCTTGAAAGCTGCCTGAGAGATGACCTGAACGAGAATGCTCAGCGCGTCATGGCCGTTCTCAAACCTATAAAGCTCACTGTTACCAATTATCCCGAGGGTCAGAGCGAAACGCTCACCGTTGAGAACAACCCCCTCAAGCCTGATGACGGCTGCCGCCAGGTCAGTTTCTCCAGAGAGCTGTATATTGAGGCTGAGGACTTTATGGAAGTTCCCGCTCCCAAATATAAGCGCATGTACCCCGGCAACGAGGTTCGCCTGAAGGGCGCATACCTTGTGACCTGCACCGGCTGTGTAAAGGATGAAAACGGCAATGTTGCTGAGGTTCTCTGCGAGTATGACCCGAAAAGCCGCGGCGGTGACCCTGCTGATGGCCGCAAGGTCAAGGGCGCAACCATCCACTGGGTCGATGCCGGGACCTGTGCGGATGCCGAAGTAAGACTCTATGACTATCTCTTTACCGATCCCAATCCCGATGGTCAGGATGTCAGCTTCCTTGAGTTTATCAATCCCGAAAGCCTTGTAACATTAACCGGCTGCAAGGTTGAGGCCTGCCTCAAGGATATCGCAATGCCTGAAAAGGGTAAGGACTCCACCGGCTTCCAGTTTATGCGTCAGGGTTACTTCTGCCTTGACAATAAAGACGCAAGTCCTGAGCATCTGGTATTTAACCGCTCCGTTGCTCTTAAAGACAGCTTCAAAAAGTAAAGTATAATCCTCTGTGATTGTTCACAGAGGATTATACTTTTTTCATCGGTATACAGCTTTCGCAGGGAACCCTTGTCTGACACAGACCGCAGCCGAATCTGGGAGCATGGAGCTCCGCGATCTTTCTCAGCCAGGGGCTGCAGATGCAGTGATCCTTGCCGTTTTCAAGGCTGATGGCCTTTGCGGGACATCTTTTGATGCATGCTCCGCATTTTGTGCAGTACTCATACACATCGGTATAGGGCCTTTGGTCTGTTTCGAGCTCAAGATCAATTATAAAAGAAGCAAATCGACCGGCCATTCCTTTTCTGGTAATGAGACCTTTGGAAAGCCCAAAGGTTCCGAGACCGCATACAAAGGCAGCATGGCGCTCAGACCAGTTACTGCCAAAAGTCTTTTCATTTACCTCAGGGTATTCTTTAAAATTGTTTCCACCGCTGACAGACCTGAATCGTTCATCCACAGCAGGCGCACAGGCTTTAACGCCCTTTTCGATCAGTGCATCTCTCAGCCTTTTGCTGAATTCGCTTACAAAAGCCTGTCCTTCGATTCGGCCGTGAAGCCATTGTGGAGACGGCCCATCAGTACAGCTGCGGTTGCTGTCCTTAATCTCCTCGGTAAAGGGGAAAAACAGCGAAACAATTGTCTTTGCGCCATCAAGCCACTTCTCCGGCTTCATAAACCATGGGCCTATGACATCTTTCTCCATATACTTTTCAAAGAGCTCATCTGCCGCAGAACCAAAGCCTGCGATAGGTTCTTCAAACATCTTTGTACCCACAAATTCTGGACTCAGCGCAAATTCCTCAGTTATATAGTTGCCGGGGCATTCATTATAAATTTGAATAATCAGCTTTTCTATTTCTCTTTTTTCGAGCACTGTAATCACTCCTGATTCAGATTATTTATAAAGCTCAAAAGCTCATCAAAGCCGCCCTGAGGATATCCGCTGATATCCATGTCCTTATCAATAAGGCAGTCTTTAAGAATAAACACCTGGCTGCCCAAAGCAGCGGGAACCGCGTCCTCTTTTGTATCATTTCCTACCATAACACATTCTTCGGCCCGAAGTCCCAGTCTGTTCAGTATATCCTTATAATACTCCGGATTGGGTTTGCACAGAGAGCTGTTTTCGTAAGTGCTTATATATTCAAAATCCTCAGGCTCAAGACCGGCCCAACGAATCCTGCTGTGCGTAGCAATACGGGGAAACAGCGGATTCGTAGCCAGAACTGCCTTCATCCCTTTTGCTTTTACAAGCTCTATTACCTGTTTTGCTTTCTCGTTGAAACCGCAGACTTTTGCAACTTTTTGAAACTCAGTGCGATAAAACTCTTCAAACTTTGGAATATCCTTTATACTGTCCTCTCCAAAACGGCTTTTGAACAGATCCCAGAATGCCTGCTCATTTGTTTTGCTTCCGTCATTTTTGACCATGACGAAAACGCCCTCCATAACTGTCTCTGAAACCGCTTTGGCATCATACCCATACTGTGTCAAATACACAGCCAGTCGTTTCAGATAATCTGTTACAAATACTTCCTGATCCATGGGCAGCAGAGTACCGTCCAGATCAAATAACACTGTGCTTATTCTCATTTTATCTCCTCAACAAATCAAATTATGAATACATTATATATTAATCACCCAAATAAAAAAAGAGCAAAATTAATTTTGCTCAATGTGATAATATCACAGAGAAACAAACTGATTATGGTTATACTAAAGCTGCTAAAGAAAACATAGGAGGGCATTGATATGTTCACTGTTAAAGTTAATAAAAGTAATTTCATGGAAGAAGTAGTCAATTCCGACAAGCCCGTCCTTCTGGACTTCTGGGCAGACTGGTGCGGCCCCTGCCGAATGATTGGTCCTATCCTTGAGGAGATCGCCGAAGAGCGTGCCGACATTAAGGTCTGCAAGATCAATGTCTCCGATGATCCCGAGCTGGCTGCTCAGTTCAGAGTTATGAGCATCCCCGCTCTGGTTGTACTGAAAGATGGTAAAATCGTCAGGCAGTCCGTGGGCGCAAGACCTAAGAACGAGATTTTGGAGCTTCTTGATTAAACATAAAGGAGTATTCTCATGCAGTATATAATTTCTTTTCTTGAGGGTATAATTACCTTCATTTCGCCCTGCCTTCTGCCTATGCTTCCCATTTATATTTCTTATTTCGCAGGCGGAGGTGAGCGCAGCACCGGAAAAACCCTTAAATCAGCCATTGGCTTTGTAACAGGTTTCACCATTGTTTTTGTTGCGCTGGGTGCTCTGGCAGGTACCGTGGGCAGCTTTCTCAAGCAGCATCAGACCGCTGTTAACATAGTCTCCGGTCTTATAGTTATAATCTTTGGTCTGAGCTTTCTGGGAGTTTTCAGACTCAACATTTTCAAGGGCAGCAGATGGAGCTTCGATACTTCTAACATGGGCTTTTTCTCCGCAATGCTCTTTGGTATCATCTTCTCTCTGGGTTGGACTCCCTGTGTGGGTGCATTCCTCGGTTCCGCTCTGCTGCTGGCATCCCAGCAGGGTCATATTCTTCAGGGTATGCTGATGCTTCTGCTGTATTCCCTTGGTTTGGGCATTCCATTTATTCTCAGTGCCGTACTTATTGATAAACTCAAGTCCGCATTTGACTGGGTCAAACGCCATTATAATATAATTAATGCCGTCAGCGGCTGCCTGCTCATACTCATTGGTATTCTTATGGCTACCGGCACCCTTGGCAGACTTCTTACTCTTTTATCATAGAGGTGACATATGAAAAGTAAATCCTTAATTATTATCATTGCGGTTTTTGCTATAATTCTTATTGGTGCGGGTGTTCTTTACAGCACTCTGAGCGAGGACGTGGCTCCCGCCAGCCAGTTGCAAACCCAGCCGCCTGCCACGCAGACTCCTGTCGAGGACAGCGCCGCCACTGACTCCGAAACCGCTGAAAACACTGAAGCTTCTGAGCCGGAAGTAATTCCTGCGCCCGACTTCACTGTTTACGACAAAGACGGCAACCCTGTAAAGCTTTCCGACTTTATTGGCAAGCCCGTTATCATAAACTTCTGGGCCAGCTGGTGCGGCTACTGCATGATCGAAATGCCTGAATTTGAGACCGCCTACCAGCAGTACGGAGAGGATATCCACTTCCTTATGGTCAACGCAACCGATGGTTCCCGTGAGACGGTAGATACCGCTCAGAAAACCGTGGATGAGGGTGGCTATACTTTCCCCGTCTATTTTGACAGCGAACTGGAAGCATCCTATACCTATGGGGCATACTCCCTGCCTATGACCTTTGGCATCGACGCCGAAGGCAACGCGATCGTCCGCGCGAACGGCGCGATTGATGCAAGTACAATTGACCAGATCATCGGCATGATAACCGAATAAGAAATATAGCGGTACACCTTTTGGTGTACCGCTGTTTATTATCCGAACAATTCGCCTGTGAGATATCTGTCTCCGGAATCAGGCAAAAGCACCACTATTGTTTTCCCATAATTTTCAGGTCTCTTTGCAAGCTCAATCGCTGCCCACAAAGCCGCTCCCGAAGAAATGCCAACCAGCACGCCTTCATTTTTTCCCAGGAGTCTGGCGCTTGAAAAGGCATCCTCGCTTGAAACCTTTATAATTTCATCATACACACCGGTATCAAGCACATCGGGCACAAAGCCCGCTCCAATACCCTGAAGCTTATGGGGGCCTGATTTATCCCCGGATAAAACTGCAGAATCGGCAGGCTCAACAGCCACAACTTTTACTTCCGGCTTTTTTTCCTTTAGATATTTTCCTGCGCCGGAGATCGTACCTCCGGTGCCGACACCGGCAACAAATATATCCACTTCGCCATCGGTATCCTCAAAAATCTCGGGCCCTGTTGTATCATAATGCGCTTTAGGATTTGCCGGGTTGGTAAACTGACCGGCAATAAAGCTGTCAGGGATTTCTTTCGAGAGCTCTTTTGCTTTTTCTATGGCACCGGTCATGCCTTTGCTTCCCTCAGTCAGCACAAGTTCAGCACCGTATGCTTTCATAAGTATGCGCCGTTCAATGGACATGGAGTCCGGCATTACAATTATTGCCCTGTAGCCTCTGGCCGCAGCAACGCAGGCAAGTCCAATACCGGTATTACCCGATGTGGGTTCAATAATAACACTTCCGGGTTTAAGTTCGCCTCTGGCTTCCGCATCATCGATCATTGCTTTGCCAACCCTGTCCTTAACAGAGCCTGCCGGATTAAAAAACTCCAGTTTTGCAAGCAGCCGTGTATTTAGTCCTAAAGCGCTTTCAATTCGACACAGCTCAAGCAGGGGTGTTCTTCCTATCAACTGATCCGCAGAATTGAATACATTTGGCATGACAATACCTCCCCGAACTCCTATTGACTCACTGGGTTTTTAAAAATATACTGCTATTTGTCCACTTAGTCAACAATTTTATTGTAAATATAAAAGCTTATGAAAAAGTAAAAAAAGCACTTCGTAAGAAGTGCTTTTTTTACCCTTAGATTCTGGAATCCCACAAACCGCAGAAGCTGTCGATGGGGTCACTGCCCTTGAATGCCTCGGGGCCTGCCAGGAGATTATCCACCAGAGCATCCAGAGTATGAGACTTACTGTCATAGGCATTAATATAGGTGCGTACCTGAGGAATGTCAGCCAGCATGGTAGGTGCATTTACGCTGACTGCAACAACAGGCAGCTCAAATACATACCAGGGAATTTCACCGCCGCCCTTGGACATGCCGAAGCTGGGCCTGCCATTGGCAACATCGCAGAGAGTGATGACCAGATCCTGCTCGGATACAAAATCCTTTATCGCATTTTTGCCTGCAAAATACAGGTTCAGGCTTGGTTTTTCACCGGCAGCGATCTGTTTCTTCATTTTCTCAATGGGGCTTTCGTAGATAAACGCGTCAAATCCCCTGGCGATCAAACGGTCGCGCAGTTCTTCAGCAGGATTGCTTTTTGCGCCACCGCCCATGGCCATTTGGATAAGAGCGTCCATTGCGCCGGCGGCACCCTTTACATAGACGATCATGATGCGCTTATACTTTTCAGGCGTGAGTGGCAGAACATCCTTGTCCTTGTACTTGACAAGGGTAATGCAGTCGCGGCTGATATCCTCGGCAGCCTTCTTGTATTCCTCCTTACCCATTGCCTCAGAAGCAGGGGCTGCTGGGACCAGCTCTGCTTTCTTATGCAGACCCATGTGAGCCTTCAGGCCGATAATACGGGTAAGAGCCTCGGTCATTCGCTCCTCACTGATCGTGCCGCTCTTATAGGCATCCAGCATAGTGCTGTAGTCTTCATCAGGATCATTGAAGAACAGGAACATATCACAGCCTGCGTTGATGGCAGCGGGCAGCATTTCCTTTCTGGACATGCGGTCGGTCATGGCAACCATGTGGCTTGCGTCAGTAACCACCATGCCGTTGAAGCCCAGCTTATCGCGCAAAAGACCGGTCATGATCTCAGGGCAGAGAGTTGCGGGCAGCAGCTCCTCGTCGGTGATGTCAGGGCGAACTTCGCGCATATACTCGCGCATCATAATGTGGCCGCCCATAATAGCATCAAGGTCTGCATCGATCAGAGTCCTGTATACATGGCCGTAGGTCTCCATCCATTCCTTTTCACCAAAGCAATTCAGGTTATTGGCGATGTGGGCATCGCGGAAGTCCTGACCGTTTCCGGGGAAGTGCTTTGCAGCACAGGCAAAACCGGGAATGGTATGGGCGCCCTCCAGATATGCCTTGCTCATTTCTGCAACACGCTTAGGATCGTTGCCGAATGCACGGGCGACTACCTCAGTATTCTCCCAATTGTAGTGAATGTCACATACAGGCGCAAAGGCCATGTTGCAGCCGATTGCCGCAGCTTCCTCGTTGGAATACTTGCCGAGGGCATAAGCATGCTCATTCTTGCCGGTTGCGCCGATCTTGATGCCGCCGCCGATAAAAGTACCGTCAGAGCAGGCGCCGTTGCCGCCGGCCTCAGTGTTGCACGCGATGAGCAGAGGAACCTTTGCATACTTTTGCAGGGTGGTATTCTGCATCTGAACTGCCACTGCAGGCATATTGTTGTAGCGGCAGCCGCCCAGATGGTATTTCTCCATCAGTTCCTTAAGATATGCCTCATCAACGCCTGCGGTGAGCTGGAAAAACAGCTGACCAACCTTTTCTTCAGGGCTCATGGATGCGATGGTGTTCTCTACCCATGCTATGTCCTCATCAGAGAGATAATAGGGTTTTGCTTTCAGATTAACCATTGTCTTTTCCTCCAAGATTATTTATAAACTGGGATCTCTTTTTGCTCTGATATTCTCCGCCATAAGTTCCGCTTATAAGACGCTCAAGTCCTTCGCTCATGAACTCCTGCCAGGAACGGGCCTCATCGCGTACAAGAATTGGATAATAGTAAACACCGTTCTTCTCTGCCGCCTGCAGGTCACCGGGCGCGTCGCCGCACATAAGCACCTTGCGTGCATCATAGCCCTTTTTCAAAAGCTCGCCAATGCAGAATGCTTTGCTTCCTGCGTTCTGAGCAAGGACAATATCGGTGCAAGGCAGCAGCTCATGGCGCTCCCATTCATCCAGAACAGCGCCAAGGTTTGCACTGGAAACAATAGCAACATCAGCCTTTTCGTGAGCAAGAGCGAGAGCTTCCCGTACGCCCTCATAAGGCTTTATTTCGCTTTCAGGCAGGGCTTTGATGTTCTCATTAACTGCCTTGCTCCAGGAAAGTGCCTTTTTAAAAACATCACAATCGGGCATCCGTGCGATCTGACGCTCAAGAGCCTCATTGGAAAGCTCCGGGCTGGTCTCTGCCCAGTTTGCAAGCTCCTCCACTCCATCGATTTTGCAGAACTTCTCATTGACCTCACTCAGAGCCATGCTCAAGCCCTTAAAACGATTGATGCCTCGGGTCATTGTGAAGAGATTTACCTCATTCCAGCGGCTGAGGATGCTCTCCTGCCACTGCTCAAGCTGCCACTCAGTCACCATGCACGGGCCAAAGCAGCGGAAGTGCTTGATGTCCATGGTATCCATGGCACAGCCGTCACTGTCTACGCAGACAAGGAAGTCTTTTGTTTTTTTGAACTCTGATAGAGTCAGCATAGCGCAAACCTCTCTTTTTTATTTAATATGTACCATTTGTTCCGATTTATATTCACTTTTGTAATATATCACACTTTCCCTTTTTTGTATATTGTTTAATTGATATTCTGCGCAAAATGAATTTTATTGTCAAGCTATTCTTTCTGTGTTACAATGTCCCTACTTTTGTTTTGGAGAGAATATGATGAATTTTTCTAAACGCATGGATAGATTCGGTGACGAGATCTTTGCCGCATTAAATGTTAAAAAAGTTGAACTGGAGGCCGCCGGACACAAGATTTATAACCTCAGCATCGGCACTCCTGATTTTGAAACTCCCGAGCACATCCGCAAAGCAGCCGCAGACGCCGCAATGGACTCTAAAAACTGGCGTTACAGCCTCAGAGATATCCCCGAACTTCAGGAGGCAGTCTGCAATTATTATCTCAAGCGCTTCGGCCTTACTATCACCCCCGATCAGATCGCCAGCTGCAGCGGCAGTCAGGAGGGCATGGGTCACATCGGCATGGTTCTTTGTGATGAGGGGGACACAGTTCTGCTCCCAAGCCCCTGCTACCCTGTTTTTGTTGCCGGCGCCAAAATGGCCGGTGCCGAGCCCTGGTATTATCCCATGACAAAGGAAAACGGTTTCCTTCCCAGAGTGTCCGATATTCCCGAGGATATTGCGCAAAAGGCAAAATATATGATCGTCTCTCTGCCGGCTAATCCCGTTGGCAGCGTTGGAAGCCCTGAAATATATGAAGAGATCGTTGCTTTCGCAAAGAAGTATAATGTGCTGATCATCCACGACAACGCATACAGTGATATTATTTTTGACGGCGTTGAAGGTATGAGCTTTTTTAACACCCCCGGAGCAATGGATGTTGGCGTTGAGTTTTTCAGTCTTTCAAAAAGCTTCAATGTCACCGGCGCAAGAGTCAGCTTTCTTATTGGCCGCAGGGATGTTGTGGCCGCTTTCCAGAAGCTTCGCAGTCAGATAGATTTTGGTATGTTCCTGCCTGTGCAGTATGCCGCCATTGCTGCTCTCACCGGCTCTCTTGATTTTGTTGAGAAACAGAAGCAGATGTATCAGGCCAGAAGAGACGCTCTCTGCAATGGACTTCGTTCCATCGGCTGGCAGCTTCCCGACAGCCACGGCAGCATGTTTGTCTGGGCTCCCCTGCCCGAGGGCTACACAGACAGCATGGTTTTTTGCATGAAGCTGGTGGAAGAATCCGGCGTGCTCTGCACTCCCGGCTGCAGCTTCGGCCCTCAGGGAGAGGGCTATGTGCGCTTTGCGCTGACTACGCCCCCGGATCAGATCGAGCTGGCAGTCAAGGCAATTGCAGACAGCGGAATCCTTAAATAGCTTAAAAGCAGACCTGAAAGGCGCGTTGAGATAAGAAACCATAGGGTTTAAAAATGAAAAATTCCGCCCCAGCTTCACGAAAATGCTCGGAAATACACACAAGTATTCCCTGCGCTTTTCGTTTTGCCGGAACGGAATTTTTCTGTTTTTAAACTGCCTGGCACCTGAAAAGCAGAGATTTTGGCCGGAGGCGAGGCGTGGAAGCGCAGGCATACTTTGTGTCTGTCAAGCTTTCACAACAAAGCTTCCGGCCAAAATATCGCTTTATCAGGCCTGTGTTTTCTTGTCTCAGCGCGCCTAATTCGGAAGCTGATTTTCGTTATTTCATCTTAATAGCCTATACCAAAAATAAACAGGCAGATGTAGGTGGCCGGAATTGAAAACAGAAGACTGTCGCATCTGTCAAGGACACCGCCATGGCCGGGGATAAGATTGCCGGAATCTTTAACACCGATCATACGCTTGATGAGAGATTCAGCAAGATCACCGATCTGACCCAATGTAGAGGCTGCAAAAGCGGTAATCACGCATACATGCATGGGGATGTGATTGAACCAGGGAAGTGCGTGGAAGAGGAAACCGGAAGCCGCGGCAGCCAAAGCGCCGCATATGCAGCCCTCCACGCTTTTCTTGGGAGAAACCCGGGGAGCGATCTTATGCTTGCCGAATGCCATACCACCGAACAGTGCAAAAGTATCACAGACCCAGGTAGACAGCGCACCTAAAGCCAGAGTTTCGAGCCAAATACGGCTGACGCTTATCATCATCAAAAGGCCGAAAAGGAAGCAGGGGTAGGAGAGTCCTGCCAGAGTATACAGAGCACCGTTGCCGGAAACCTTTTTGTGAAGGATGCCGGAGAACAGAGCCAGATAAACAGCTACGGCAAAGCAGGCTGTATAAGCAATGACGCCTGCGTGAAACAGGGACAAAACTGCCTGTGAAGCCACATAGACATACATTACCCAGGCGCAGCAGTAAACCTCAAGCTTTTCAAAGCAGCGGCTGAGCTCATAGGCACTCATTAATCCTGCAAAAGCAAAAAGCAGGACACGGCTTTGCTCAGACAGGAAAACGCAGATTACAGCAATGGCCACTATAAAAATCGCAGAAATGACACGCTTTTTCAAATGTTTAGCCCTCTCTTTCGAGGATTTTCAAATAGAATAACACATTTTCAGCGCATTCTCAACAAAAAAGATGAAAATAATAGTCAGCAGGCGGATGTTTACAGAAAATTAATGTTTTTGCTGACCATCGGCCAGAAGAAGATATCGCCGCTTTCCTTTGCTGCTGCGGCCATATTCGATGGCTTCCTTAGGACAGATGTTAATGCACGCCATGCAGTGTATGCAGTTCCCTTTCCACTGGGGGATAGAGCCGCCGCTGAGTCTTATATTAACAACGGGACAAATCTTTTCACACAGGCCGCAGCCGTTGCATTTTTCTGTGGAATGAAATTTTTTGTCCTTAACAAAAATACGATAGAAAAGCGGGTTGATTCTTGACAGATGGGGATTACCCGTGTTGCTGTCAAATATTGGCTTGCCGGATGCGATCAGCCTTGCACTGCTCTCAATTTTTGACACAGAAGCTCTGATAATGCCTTGAGCCTCATCATAGGAGGGAACTTTAAACATTGCAAGATAGTTTTCAGGCATCTGAACCGAACTCAGCCCCATAAACTCCATGCCAATTTCAGAACAAAGCCGCTGGGCATGCTCCGCCGCGGCACCGGTGGAGCTGCCGCAGGTAAGGAAAAAATACAATTTGTTGCTGCCAACAAAACGGCTGTCTCTGACAAACTGCTCCACGGCTCGGGGCATTTGCCAGCAATGGGTGGGGCAGACAATGACAAAGGGATTATCGGACTGGAAAGAATACTGTGCGATGTAT
Organism: uncultured Oscillospiraceae bacterium; assembly: GCA_964649425.1. Classification (GTDB taxonomy): domain Bacteria; phylum Bacillota; class Clostridia; order Oscillospirales; family Oscillospiraceae; genus Limivicinus. Next base: position 12,472 of record CAZYTE010000006.1, on the reverse strand, counting down.
GGATCCTCAATGCGCTCACGCATGATGGCGTTGATGCTGACAAGCGCACCGCCGGTGATGGATGAAATGATAGAAGCAGCATATCGGCTGTTGCCGCTGCCGGTGAAATATAAAACCATGATTTCCCCCGAAAATATTATTTGTTTACATAACTATCATAGCACAAACATTCTGCGTGCACAACAAAAAGCTTTTTTTGTGTTGTTTAAAACCTGAAGCTGTGTTATTATGAAAACACAAAATGTGCAGGGGGTACAAGTATGTACAGTGATAAAAAAATTTGGATAGCACAGTCAGACAAAAACATTTATCTTCTCCCGGAAATGGCGAACCGCCACGGTCTTATTGCCGGTGCAACCGGCACCGGTAAAACCATCACCATGAAGGTCATGGCTGAGTCCTTCTCGGATATGGGAGTTCCTGTTTTCCTTGCAGACATTAAGGGTGATCTTACCGGTATGTGCAAGCCCGGTGTGGACTCCGAGGATATGCGCGGCCGCATTGAGCGTTTCGGTATAGCAGATTTCAAGTACACTCCTTATCCCACTCGCTTCTGGGATATTTTCGGAGAAGTTGGACACCCCGCGAGAGTAACTGTCTCTGAAATGGGCCCCACTCTTCTTGCAAGACTGCTTGGTCTGACCGAGGTTCAGACCGGCGTATTGAACATTGTTTTCCGTGTTGCTGATGACCACGGCCTGCTTCTCCTTGACCTTAAGGATCTGAGAGCCATGCTGCAGTTCGTGGGCGATAACAGAGCAGAGTTCACCACTTCCTATGGCAATGTATCCGCAGCCAGCGTAGGCGCAATTCAGAGAGCACTCCTCAGCTTTGAAAGCGAGGGCGGGGAGATCTTCTTTGGTGAGCCCTGCCTTGATATTCGCGACTGGATGCGCACCGACTCCGATGGCAGAGGCTACATAAACATCCTTTCCAGCAAGCGTTTGATTCAGAGCCCCACTGTTTACGGCACTTTCCTGCTGTGGATGATGACTGAACTTTTTGAGAGACTGCCTGAGGTTGGCGACCTTGATAAGCCCCGCATGATCTTCTTCTTTGACGAGGCACATCTTCTGTTCACCGATGCACCCAAGGCTTTGGTTCAGAAAATCGTGCAGGTAGTCAAGCTAATCCGCTCCAAGGGCGTCGGCATCTACTTTATCAGCCAGAGCCCCTCTGACATCCCCAATGATGTTTTGGCCCAGCTTTCCAACCGCGTACAGCACGCACTGAGAGCATATACCCCTGCTGAACAGAAGGCTGTCCGCGCTGCCGCAAAGGCATTCAGGGTTAACGAAAGCTTCGATACAGAGGAAGCGCTTACTGCGCTTGGTGTCGGTGAAGCCCTTGTAAGTATGCTGGATGAGGAAGGTATCCCCACCGTTGTGGAACGCGCCAAGATCCTGCCTCCTCAGAGTCTCATGGGTCCTGCCGATGAAAGCTATGTCCAGAGCCTTGTTGTAGCTGACGAGTTTGACATTAAGTACAGAGAAGCTGTGGACAGAGAGTCCGCTTATGAAATACTCAAGCGTGCCAACGAGGAGCTTGAGCAGCGCCGGATTCAGGAGGCTGAGGAAGCCGCTGCCGAGAAGCAGAGACTGAAAGAGGAGGCTGCCGCTGAGAGACAGCGCCTGAAGGAAGAGGCCGAGGCCGAAAAGGCCGCCCAGAAGGAAGCCGCTGCTGCCGAAAAGGCCGCCCAGAAGGAAGCCGCCGCTGCTGAGAAGGCTGCCCAGAAGGAAGCCGCTGCTGCTGAGAAAGCAGCCCAGAAGGAAGCAGAGAAGAAGAAAAAGGTTGTCCAGAAAGCTGCCACCAGCGCGGCATCTTCAGTTGCGACTTCTGTGAGCCGAAACCTCATCAACTCCGTCTTTGGCGGCAGTAAGACTGATGGCAAGACCATTGCAAAGCGCGCCGCAAGCAACGCTTTGAGCTCTGTAATGCGCTCCGGAACTACTTCTATTGTCCGAGGCATATTTGACAATATCAAGTAAATCAAAAAATTATACAGCCGCAGAGATGATTCTCTGGGGCTGTATTTTTATCTTCCGCCGACCAAAATGGAATAGAAGCGGGGGACGATTTTTTTTAGTGCGATGCTCAGCAGCAGACAGAACCCCGCTACCACAAGGGGGATCATCAGATACTGAATAAACTGTGAAGCCACCGTTACAGGGAAAATTGCAGCGGCAAACTTGCGGAAAGCCAGGGTCGTAAACTCATGGAAGAGATAGATGCTGAAGCTGTAAGCCGACAGTTTGATAAGAATGCTTTTAAATTTTTTGTTCTTTACAAAGGTACACAGCTTATATACAAGAAAAATGCCGATGCTTATGCTGAGATTATGGGGGACCTGATTTTCCGGCGAATAGACGGTGATAAGATCCTTCCGCAGGGACAGGAGGAACAAAGCCAACACAAGTACGAAAGGAATCTTGTCCAGAGACTCGAGCTTTATGTTCTTTTTGACGATATAAGCGCCAAAAACCCAGAAGCAGACACTTTGGTAGTCGGGAACAGAGTTGTTATATATGGAAAACTTGAGCCACACAATAAGCGCTGCAATGAAGCTTGTGTTGGGCAGTCTGTCCACAATTTTCCAGATAATTGAGGCAAAAAGGTTCAGGATGAGCAGGTCTCTGAGAAACCACATGGGATAAAGGAAAGGAACTATTCCGGGCACGCCGAAAAGTGCCTTTGTCCAGTTCTCAAAGCCCCAGTTGGCAATTATGTTGTTTGGATTTCTGAAAATTCCGGAGGTGAAAGGAATCTGCTGAAGAACAAAAAACAGAAGAATCCAAGCGGTATTAAGAATAAGATAGGGCACCGCAAGGGATTTGAGCTTGCGTTTCATGTTCTGCTGCCAGTTGAAGGGCTTGCGGTAAAGCAGCAGGGCAGATATGAGGAAAAATGCCGGCACAGCGCTGCGGCCCAGAGTCTGGGACAGAATGTATTTTATAATGAAGAACCAATAGGGCAGCTTGACTGAAACTGCTTCACCGGAGAAGAGTGTTATTGAGGCGGACATATGGTTAAAAATGACCAGAATCGTTAAAAACAGACGGAAGATATTGATCCGCTCTGAAGTCTCTCTGGAAATAATGTAGTTTGCATCAGGATTACAAAGGCGCATAATTTCGCTCCATTGAATAATTATTGGATTAATGATAACACAAATACAATAAATATGGAATAGAAAAAGCCCCGCATTTTTTGTGCAGGGCTTTGAACATTATTCGGGAAGCTGGCCGGCCATATGGCAGGCAACCTTGTGACCGGGACGAATTTCCACAAGCTTGGGTTCAAGCTCACGGCACTTGTCGCAGGCATAGGGGCAGCGGGTATGGAAGGCGCAGCCCTTGAATTCGTCGGTGCGGACAGGAAGCTCACCCTTGATGGAGGCCTCTTTCTTACCCTTGTTTCTGGCTTCGGGTACAGACGCAAACAGCGCCTTGGTGTAGGGGTGGAGTGTGTTTTCAAAGAGCTCTTCGGTTTCAGCTTCTTCCACCAAAGTGCCAAGATACATGACGCCGATGCGGTTGGAGATGTATCTGACAACGCCGATGTCGTGGGAGATAAACAGAAGGCTCAGATTCATCTCACGCTGAAGCTCAGTGAGCATATTGAGGATCTGTGCCTGAACGGAAACATCCAGTGCGGAGACGGGCTCATCACAGACTATGAGCTTAGGCTCAATGATCAGTGCTCTTGCAATACCTAGACGCTGTACCTGACCACCGGAAAGCTCATGAGGATAACGGAAATAGTGCTCCTCAGAAAGGCCAACCTTCTTCAGAATATCCAAAACCTTCTGACGGCGGCTGGCAGCATCACCCATACCCTGAATGACCATGGGCTCCTCCAGCAGCTGACCGATTCTCTGGCGGGGATTCAGGGAAGACAGAGAATCCTGGAACACCAGCTGAATATCACGGCGCAAAGGTCTGAACTCATTATCGGACAGCTTGGTAAGATCCTTGCCGTTGTAGATTATCTCGCCGCCCTCAGGCTTAACAAGACCCAGAACGGAGCGGCCGGTGGTGGTCTTGCCGCAGCCGGATTCGCCGACAAGACCGTAGGTCTCGCCCTCATAGATGTTGATGGACATATCCGATACGGCGTGCATATGGGTCTTGGGAGGGAACAGCTTGCCAAGCTTGCCGTAGATGGGGTAACGCTTATTCAGATTCTTGATCTCAACAAGTACTTTGCTCATTATTCCGCCTCCTTTTCAGTATTGGAGACAAATTTCCAGCACTTAACAAAGTGACCGGGCTTGACCTCCACAGAGGGGGGGACCTCACTGCGGCAGTGATCATCCGCATGGGGGCAGCGGGTGCAGAAATGGCAGCCGGCAGGTACCTGAGACAGGGGAGGTACAGCACCCTCAATGACCTTGAGAGCTTCACCGCGCTTGCAGTCAAGAGTGGGGATGCAGGAGAGCAGACCATGGGTGTAGGGGTGGAGAGGCTCGTCAAAGAGAGTTTCGGTAGCCGCCTCCTCAACGATCTGGCCAAGGTACATAACTCTGACGCTGTGACAGAGCTGAGCAACCGCGCCCAGGTCATGGGTTATAAACAGCACAGACATGCCCAGCTTTTCGTTGAGCTCAGCGATAAGGTCAAGGATCTGCTCCTGAATGGTTACATCCAGAGCGGTGGTGGGCTCGTCTGCAATAAGCAGGCTGGGCTCACAGGCCAGGGCCATGGCGATCATAACTCGCTGCTGCTGGCCGCCGGACATCTCATGGGGATACTTTTTCAGGCATTCTGCGGGGTTGGGGATACCGACCAGCTTCAGCAGCTCAAGGCAGCGCTCAGCTGCGGCGGCCTTGCTCATATTCTTGTGGAGCATGAGCACTTCGGACAGCTGCTTCTTAATGGTGTGAACAGGGCTGAGGGAGGTCATGGGATCCTGAAAAATGACAGCGATGCGGTTGCCGCGGATGTGGCGCATCTCAGCCTGAGAAAGCTCAAGAATGTTTTTGCCCTCGAAAAGGATCTCGCCCTCATATTCAACGGCAGAGTCATACTCGCGCAGCCTGAGAATGGACTGGGAGGTGACGCTCTTGCCGGAGCCGGACTCGCCGACAATACCCACGATCTCACCGGGGCGGATGGACAGGTTTACGCCGTCCACAGCGGTCAGCAGACCCTTGCGGCTGGGGAACTTGACCTTGAGCTCCTTCATTTCGAGAAGGGCTTGAGTATTATTGAAGGAATCATTCTTGCTCATTACTTTTTCCTCCTTCCTGCGGTGCGGGGGTCAAGGAAGTCTCTCAGACCGTCACCCAGCAGGTTAAGGCTGAGTACGCAGAGAATCACGGAGGCACCGGGGAATATAACAGTCCAGGGAGCCTTGGAAAGAACAGGCTTGCTTGCCTGCAGAATATTGCCCCAGCTTGCTGCGGGAGCAGGGATACCTGCACCGAGGAAGCTCAGGGATGCCTCAGAGATAATGGCCTGAGCAAAGATGTAAGAGGCCTGAACGGCAAGGGGAGAAATGACGTTGGGCAGAATCAGCTTCCACAGGATGCGGCCGTTGCCGGCACCCTGAACCTTTGCTGCCTCAACAAAGGTCTGCTCCTTGGTGACCAGCGCGCTGCTTCGCACAACACGGGCAACGCTGGGAGTGTAGACAATTGTAAGAGCGACAATAACATTGGTGTTGGTGGCACCCAGAGCTGCCATAAGTGCGATTGCCAGCAAGATTCCGGGGATGGCAACAAGACCATCGCAGATTCGCATGAGGAGCTGATCAAGCACTTTGAAGTAGGCTGCGTAAACGCCGATTATGGTGCCAAGCAGGCAGCTGAAGAACGCAACAGAGCAGCCGACCAGCAGGGAGTTTCTGGCACCGTAGAGAACACGGGTGAACAGGTCTCGGCCAAATTCATCGGTGCCGAAAATGTGCTCTGCACTGGGGGGCTTGAGGCGGTTGACAATATCCATGGCCATGGGGTCAACATCGCTGACAGCAGGAATGATAAGGGCCGATAGAACAATGATAGCGAAAACGATCAGACCGATCATCAGACCCTTGTTGCCGAAAAACTGCTCCCGGCGGATCTGGCGCTGTTCGCGGAGGATAGCTTCGCTTGTAGAATTGTTATTCATGAAACTACCTCCTTACTTGCGGCCCAGCTGAATGCGTGGATCCACCAGACCGTAGAGAATATCAACGATCAGGTTAACCAGCACATATATCAGCGTGATGAACAGAACAACGCCCTGAATGACAAAAACATCACGGCGGTTGATAGCGCTCATTGTCAGGCTGCCGAGGCCGGGAATATTGAACAGGGTCTCAGTAACGATGGTGCCGGTGACAAGGCTGCCGAAGGACTGGCCCACAACGGTAATGATTGTGGGAGCGGCGTTCTTGAGACCGTAAATCATTACGACGGCTTTCTCTTTGAGACCCTTTGCTCTGGCAGTGCGGATGTAGTTCATATGCAGAACATCCAGCATTGCGGAGCGGGACATACGGGTTATGTATGCAGCCTGAACCAGACCCAGAGACACAGCGGGCAGAGTCAGATACTTCAGGTGCATGGCAAGACCCTTTGTGATGTCCGCATAGCCCGCGACAGGGAACCATCTGAGCTTAACGCTGAAAATGATCATCAGGAACATGGACAGCAGGAAGCCGGGAATGGCAATGCCGAAAAGAGAGGCGGAGACGGTGGCCAGATCAACGGCGGTGCCGCGCTTATAGGCGGCGATGATGCCCATGGGGATAGCCAGAATAAGAGAAACAAGCTGAGCATAGATGGCAAGGCTGAGGGTGGGTCCGAAGTACTCGCCGATGGCCTGAGTAACAGGCATCTGCAGGAAGTAGGACTGACCCCAGTCACCTTTGAATACATTTATCAGCCAGTCCGCGTATTGAACGAAGAAGGGCCGGTCGAAGCCCAGCTCGGCGTTCAGGGCGTTAATGGCATCGGGAGTAGCTTCCATACCAAGGATGGCAGCGGCAGGGCCTCCGGGAATTATGTAAACCACAAGGAAGACCACAACTGAGACGATCAGCAGGGTAGGGATAAGCGAAAGAATTCGTTTAAGGATGTAAGATAACATTTATCTTCCCCTTTTCTTTATAAAATCCGTATCTTTGAAATAGCAAAACAGGCGGCGGATAATCCGCCGTCTCAGCGTGCCGAAAAATTTTCGGCAGCTTCGTCCTGCCGAGCATTTTGAAAAAATCAAAATGCTGCTTTGCCCGAAAAGCAAGCTTTTCTGCGGCAGATTATTGTACTGCGAGGCGGGCCTTGCCCCCTCGCGCACCCCCGCTGCTCAGAAATCAGGCAAACGGCACGATAGAGTCTATAATTTGAAATAGTAAAACAGGCGGCGGATTATCCGCCGCCTGTATGGGTTTTAAATTAGGCGGGAACCTTTACATTCCAGTAGATGGGGAAGTTGAAGAAGTTGAAGCCCTCGACACCGGCGGTGGTAGCCATGATGTCGTAGTAGTGACCCAGAACGCTTGCTGCGCCGTAGTCATACAGGAACTCTTCCAGATCGGCCCATGCCTGGCCGGCTTCCTCAGCGGAGGATGCGTTCTTGATAGCCTCGATGCCCTCGGTAACTTCGGGAGCGCTCAGGCCTGCCCAACCGGTGTTCAGAACGGACAGGGTTACGGGCAGGATGTTGTAGCTGTTGGAGGTGATGAATGCGCCGAATGCGGAGGTGTCAGCCTTCTTGTTCATAAAGCTTGCGAAGTCAGAGCTCTCGACCTCAGCGTTGATGCCTGCTGCTACCAGCTGAGCATGAACGACCATGGTTGCATTGTACATTGCGGGGTAGTCGGGAGTGGTGAGGAGGACGAACTTCTCGCCGTTGTAGCCGGCCTCGGCAAGCAGCTGCTTTGCCTTCTCGATGTTGTTCTGGTTGTAGTGCTCACCGTTCTCGCTGCCGTAGGTAGCGGAGGTGGGGATCATCCAGCCCTGATTCAGGGAGTACAGGCCGGGGTCAACATAGGAAGCCATCATGATGTCGTCGCAGTTGAGAGCGGCCATGACAGCGTCACGCATGGTCTCGTTAGCCATAACACCGTCGGTGGTGTTGAAGAACAGGTTGATGGTGCCGCCGGGCTTGGTGAAGAGAGCAACATTTGCATCAGTGGTCAGGGTCTGGTACATCTCGGTGGTGATGCCGTCGGAGATGTCGTACTCGCCGGTCTGGATGCCTGCGATACGGGTGGTAGCGTCAGTGATGAAACGGAAGTAGATGTCCTTGGTGGCAGCTTCCTTCTTGCCGGTGAAGCCGGAGCTTTCGCCTGCGGGCTGCTGGTAATCATCGTTTCTGGTGATGTGGATATACTGATCCTGCTTCCACTCTACCAGCTTGTAGGGGCCGGTGCCGATGTAATCGGTGATGCCGGACTCGCCTGCGTTGTCAAGAGAGGACTTGGGGTAGATAGCGGCAAACTGAACGTTGCCTGCCAGAATGTCAAGAGCGCCGGAGAAGGGAGCGGGCAGGGTCATGGTGATGGTGTAGTCATCAACCTTTGCGAAGGTGGTGCCTGCAAGGGGAGTGGCCTTGGTGGACTTGCCCAGCCAGTTTTCCATGGAAGCGACAACGTCATCAGCGGTCATTTCCTGGCCGTTGTGGAACTTAACGCCCTGACGGATCTTGATGGTGTAAACCAGACCGTCCTCAGAGAGGGTGTAGGAGTCAGCCAGAACTGCGGTGGGAACGTTATCAGCGTTCATGGCGAACAGGGGCTCGTAGATGTGGCTGCCAATGGTGCCAACGATGTTGGTGTTAGCAAAATGGGCATCCAGTGTGGGGGGGTTAGCGTTGATAGCAATGTTCAGCTCATCCTTGTAAGCTGCTGCGGGAGCGGTAGCTGCTTCGGAAGTGGTAACGGTGGGGGGAGGAGTGGTGGTAGTGGTAGTTGCGGGAGTCTCAGCAGACTCGGTGGAGCCGCCGCATGCTGCCAGGGAAAAAACCATGGTCAGAACGAGCAGCAGGGAGATGATTTTCTTCATCGTTGGCTTTATTCCTTTCTTTTTTTAATCTGTACAATAATGATGTGTTCACGATATTATTGACCATAAACGCGTTCATTATGAGTATCATTATATGTCGGACAAAGCATTCTTGCAAGTGTATAAATCTGCCAAATTTGTCACCGATTAGCAGAAATTTCGCAGCTTTATTTGTACATTATTATTATTATTACATTGAACCATTGAACGCTATAATATTACGCCGAATAATATTTGAGACAATGTTATTTTTCCCCGTTATATTTTGTGAATTACAAAAAAATATCCATGCCCCGGGGCATGGATATTTGTGACTTAAACTGCCTGTCTTATTTACTTGCCAAAATCATTTCCAGATTCTTCGCGATCTGGTCGGGGCAGGAGGTGCCTTTGACACCGCACTCCACACCCTTGAGACGCTCAACAACTTCCTTTGCGGGCATGCCCTTTACCAGTGCTGCGATACCCTTCAGGTTGCCGTTGCAGCCGCCCTTGGATACCAGACTCTGAACAAGGCCCTGCTCGTCGATCTCGACGGTCATTTCCTGAGAGCAGACACCCTGAGGATTGAAAGTATAAACCATTTTGAATGGCCTCCTTTTATCTTTTTATGCACACTAATGATTGCATAAAGCGGCAAAAAAGTCAACGAATAAATCTGAAATGGCAAAAATATGCACTGTTTAGCCGAAAAGCTTTCCCAGCTTGCCGAGGCGTTCCACCACATCGGCCAGGTTCTTGATGGCCTTGTTCAGCGAGTCAAAATCAAGGGCGTTCAGCTTGCCCACAGCTTCTTCAATACCGACCTGACTGCTGCTGACCAGAGAGTCGATGTTGTTCAACATGCCCTCAAAGTCGATGGCGGCAAGCTCGGCGGAAACTGTTTCAATGTTTGCCAGAACATTCTCCACCTGCACGGACAGCTCCTGCAGCTGGGGCAGCAGGGAATAGACCAGCAGAAACAGACCTACACAGCAAACAGCGGATATGATGCTGAAAAGACATTGAAGCATGGCGTATCTGGCCTGCTTGCGGTTGGACTTATCAAGGCGTTCCATCAGTTCCTGAAATTCGGTTTTGTTTTCCATTTCTCTGTCTCCTTTTTTAAATTACTATACTGCACTTTCTGTTTATGGCAAATTCTTTGAAGTATTGCTCCTCCATGGGGATCCACTTCTCTGAAAATAGCTTTGCCGCTTTATCTCCGTTGCGTTTTATGATGCGTTTGATCTGTTCATCAGAGTCTATGTCGGAAAAGACCGTTATATCCGCATAGCTGCCAAATTTCGGGTGGCAGCTGTATGAGCCTTCAACGATCCTGAACTTCCTGCTGCAGATTTTCCTTTTGCCGGAAAAATCCATGGTTTTGCATGAAAATATATCGTATTCAAATTCTTCGTTTTCAGCAATGCAGGGGAGCACCTGCCGGATGAAGCGCTCATAGTGAACATTACCGCCGGTGCTTGCAAGGCGCTCCGGCGTTCTCAGCTCTTTGGGCAGGAAAAAGTCGTCCATATGCACAATGTCCGCATTCAATGCGGCTGCCAGCGCATCGGCCGCAGTGGACTTGCCTGAAGCGGAACGGCCATCTATGGCGATGACGCAGGGCCTGTCCATATTCATACGTTTTGCTGCTTTAAGAACGGGGGAGATGCGGATAAGAATTTGCTCGTCCATTTTGTTTGTCCCTATTTTATAGTTTGTTTCGCATTGGGTAACAGTCCTGTTTTGTGCAGCGCCAGCATGACAGCGGGGATAATAACAAGCTGCAGAATGATGCCGGGGATGGCGTTGAGCAGCGCTCCGGATACGAAAGCAGACCATGTAAATGCGCTGCCCTTAAACCCAAGGAGAGCTATCATGGCAAAGCCCCAGACAATGCGGCCGGAAACCATGGCAAGCAGCATGGAGCGATAGAGGGAGCGAATGCAGAAGTAGCCCTCATAGTGGTAGATTGCGCCTGCAACGGTGGCGTAGGCGGCCAGCTCAAAAGCCATTGCGACGGCGTTGGGGTACATGTAGGGCACACCGAAAAGCAGGGAACGGACTATGGGCAGCGTAAAGCCAACGAACAGACCGTACTTCCAGCCGCAGATAAGCCCGCAGAGGAATACCGGGATGTGCATGGGCAGCAGCATATTGCCTATCCGGGGAATCTGCCCGGTTAGAAAGGGCAGCACCAGACCCAATGCAAAAAGCATGGCAGAGTTTGCCAGCTTTCTTACGGAATTGTTCTTCAAGGCCCAACCCTCCCAAGAAATAATTTCATGCAATCATTCTATAATCATATAAGAAATATTTCAAGTATAAGTTGTGTATATGCCATTCTTTAAAAACGGTATACAGGTACTTGTGGGCAGGAAATATATCTGATAGAATGAACCCGCGAGAGGCGGTATGAAATATGACAGCTAAAGAAGTTGAAATAATACTCAGCTATCTGGAACCGGAATTTGAATATAACGGAGAACTGTACTCTATCTGCTGCCCGAAAGGTATTTACTATGTTACGGCTTCAGACAGCCCGGAGGATTTAGACCTTGAGTTTAAAACCGTGGATGAACTTTTGGACGGATGGATAATTCAGGGAAAACCGCTGAGAGAAATCCTCGATAAAATTGAAATGGGTTAAGTACATGGAAGAACGAGAAATGAGCAAATTCACACCTGAAGAGCTTGTGGAGTATGAACGCAAGCGCGTGAAATTAGTATGCACGGATGGATATACTGTATCAGGTATGTTCCATCTCAGCAGCAGTTTTGACGATGAAACTGATGATCTTATTTTTTGCGCGGAGATAGACACAGTTATGGTAGAGCTGGAAGAAATTAAAGAAATATGTGAGATGTAGTGCCTGAATATGCAGATATGAAAGGGGCGAAAGACGAGAATGTTGACTCCTAAAGAGCTGGTATCTTTTGACGGAAAACGGGTAAGTATATCATGCCATGATGGTTATTCTATTTCAGGCAAGTGCCATGTTTACAGTGAGCTCGACGACAACGACGAAGACCTTATCCTTTATGTACGCATTGGCAGCGTCATGGTTTATCTGGAAGACATCAAAGAGATACATGAGATAGAATAAAAGAAACTTTTACTCCCCGTTTTTTTATTTGAGAAATAGAATTGAACCTCAAACAGAAAACAAGCAAATGAAATAAGTGCAGAAAAATATGGGGAGAGTGTGAGAGGGGATTGATATTCCTTCTCACTAAAGTTGAGCGAAGCGGATAATTGCGGTGCTTGCACCGCCTCCACCAAATAAAAAAGACCGCCTGGGCGGTCTTTTTTGTTTGGTGGAGATGGCGGGAGTCGAACCCGCGTCCGAAAGCACATTAACAGGAACTTCTCCGGGCGCAGACGATCATTTACATTCCCTTGGCTGAGCGCCGGTCGACAGGCTCACAGCCTCAGTAGCTTCATTATGCGTGGAACGCTCAAAGCTTTGCGAACTCACGTTCACCACTGATCGACGCCCC
>CAZYTE010000005.1:0-24343 GCA_964649425.1 uncultured Oscillospiraceae bacterium | reverse complement strand
TTGGCACCGCTTGAGGACGTCACTCAAAAATTACTGTTGTTTTCAATAATCCCTAAGTGAACGCTCCAAAAGGTGCTCCTTTTTGCTTTGCTTAATCAGGCTGAAAGTGTTCGAACCAGCGGCCTCTTGACTTAAATCCGCTTTATTGCGTCAAATCAAGATACTGCATATTATTGACTTTTTCCTGCCAGCAGAGTATTATAAAATTTAATGAACTGGAGAAAAATGTCAATTTATCACCCGAGTAATTTGCGAAATAATCGTGAATTACCACCGCAGGGTCTGCGGTATCACTTCTTGATAAAGAAGTGATAATGAGACTTTAAGACTTCCATAGTCATGCGGTTGAAGACCGGGATGTTTGTTATTAATAACAACATGAAAGGAAACTGCTTGATCTTATGGAAGAGAATGTTGTCAAATCCGGCAAAGCAGCCAGGGCCATCCGCAAGTTTATCCTGCGCCTGCTCTGCTTTTTGCTTACTACGGTGCTGCTGCTTTGCGCCTTTTTGTATGGAGTTATGTTCATCCTGTGCAAGGGGCCCTCGGAAACTGCCCGCAATCTTTTTGTGCGTTCTGTCCGGGAGACCAGTGCCATAGGTTTTCTTGCAAGCATCTACCTGAGCGATGAGGAGATCGCCCAGATAGAGTCGGCCTCTGACAGCTTTGAGCTGGAGAGCACAGATATATCCCTCATCACCGTCAACACCGAGAAGGCTGAGGGCCCTGTCACTGATGAGTGGGGCTACACCGATGAGGATAATGACGGACTCATCCTTGTTCCGGTCGCAGGCGGCAGCTTTACCGGCCAGATGCTTATTGTGCTTGACCCCAGCCGTGTCATTCTGGGCTGCGATACCAGCGTTATGGGCACCGAGGGCCGCACGGTTGAAGAGTTTGCTGTTATGTATGATGCTGTGGCTGCGATAAACGGCGGCGGCTTTGCCGATGATAACGGCATGGGCAATGGCGGTATGCCCAACACCGCGGTTGTTCAGTACGGAAAAACATATTTCGGCGGACAGGGCGTGGGAGATGGCTTTGTGGGAATTGACAGCAACTACGTTCTCCATGTAGGCATCAGCAGCACCAAAGATGTTGAAGAGCTTGGGATTCAGCACGGTGTGGGCTTTGGCCCCGTACTGGTGGTCAACGGTAAGCCCAATGATCCTGAAAACCTTGAAAGCGGCCTCAATCCCCGTACCGCCATTGGTCAGCGTTCTGACGGGGCTATTCTGCTTCTGGTTGTAGATGGCAGACAAGCTGCAAGCCTCGGCGCCACCTATGGGGACATTGCCGATCTTATGCTGGAATTCGGTGCGGTGAATGCATGCAATCTGGACGGCGGTTCTTCCACACTGATGTGGTACAAGGGCGAATACATAAATAACTGCGCCTCGGTTATCGGCATCAGAGATATTCCCACTTCGTTTGTGGTTCTGAAGGAGGGTGCAAATGGCTAAGAAAAAGGGCCGTTTCAGATTTCTGAAAGGCATGCTGATTTATATTTTCGTTTTTGCACTGCTCGCGGCTGCGGTGCTGGCTTTCCTTTACAGCTACTTTGAAGAATATGAGCAGGCAGGCAGCAAGGCCTGCATACGGGATTATTTTGCCCAGCTGAAACAGGGTGCGGTTCCCGAAAACATTGATACACAACTTGTAGGACTGGATTTGCGGGTTCGCAGTGCTGAGGATAATGACGCGTGGGTAGTGGAACTTTTAAGTGAGGCAGGTTATGCAAAGCTTCATGGAGAAAGCAACGAAAACGCAGAGAGCTATTCTGTCATTAGCCGCGGGATGCAGATAGGCAAGGTCCGCATTGAAAAAAGCGGAGAGGGCAAATATGGTCTGGAAAGATGGCATGTTACGGAAGAAAGTTATGATCTGAGCGGTTTTAAGAATACGCAGACATTTTATCTTCCTGAGGATTATAGCCTTCAGGTGGGCAATGCGACCATAAGCGCAGGCAGCGAGACAAAAGAATATGAGGCTTTGGGCTATGTATATGAGCGATATGCAGAAATGCCCATGCTCCACCTTTTTGAGAGCGGCAGTTATCTTGGCGATGTTGATGTGAAAATACTGGATGCCGGGGGCAATGAACTGTCCGAGGAGCAGCTTACGGAGCAGTATTTCCTCAATAACTGCGATGAAGAGCTGCAGAAAAAGCTGGTTGCTTTCGGTGAGGAGTTTGTAAAGCGCTATATCGACTATGGCGCCGTAAACGGTGGTACATTCCTCTACAACTTCCTGCAGTTCAAAGATATTATGCTTACCGGCGGTGAACTTTACAACAGAGTCAATACCAATTGGGGAGCCGTGCTTTATTCTTCTACCGAGTACTGCAATATACTTGATCTGAAGGTTAATTTCTGCTGTAGGCTTGATGATAACCTGTTCCTTGTGGATGTGAGCTATACCACCGAAACCAAGGGAACCGCCGACCCGGTGGTTGGTGATAACCGTGTAAGAATAGTTGGTCTGGAGGATGTTGATGGGCAGCTTGTAGCTTCCCAGATGTATTACTACTGATATGAAAAGACATTTATTATCTATTATCTGTATATTGGTGGCAGCGCTGGCGCTTATTGGCTGCGGAGCGTCTGAGCCCGCACCTGCTGCCACGCCGGAACCCACAGCCACCCCTGTTCCCACTCCGGAGCCCACACCCATGCCCACGGAGTACACTATAACCACCGAAAGTGCAGAGCAGATCATTGCGCTGGGGGATATATACACATTGAAATATGTTGATGCCACCGGCAGCACCGAGTACGAGGCCATCCTGGAGCTGACTGAACTGCTGCCCGAGTGCGAGATAGTGTGGGAGTATGAGTTTCAGGGTGTGAAGTACCCCAGTGACACCACCGAGCTTACCGTAACAGAGCTTGAGGGGCTGGAGGATGCTATCCGCTGCCTGCCTCAGCTCAACTACATCGACCTTATTGACAGCCCCGCAAGCGTTGAGGATCTTGACCGTTACAGCGAAATTAATCCTGACATTTTCTTTTACTGGAGCTTTGTCCATGACGGCTTTGAGATTCGCACCGATATTGAGGTATACTCCAGTCTGAGAGATGTGAACTACTATCGCTTTACCGACGAAGATATGTACCCCATGCTCAAGTACTGCAAGAATCTGAAGATGCTTGATCTGGGTCACAATGACATCAGCGATCTGACTCTCATCGGTGAGCTGAAGGATCTTGAGGTCCTCATCATTGCCGACAACCCAAATCTGGTTGATGCAAGCCCCCTGGCAAACCTGAGCAATCTTACCTATCTGGAGTTCTTTATGAACAGCAAAGTGGAGGATTTCAGCTGGCTCAACAGCCTGACAAAGCTGGATGCGCTGAACCTCTGCTACTGCGACTACCTGACTGAGCTTGATTTTCTTGAGAATATGCCCAACATGGGCTTCGGTATGTTCAAGTTCTGCAATGTGAGCCAGGAAGAGCTGAGCTACTGGCAGGAGCAGCTGCCTGATGCATACCTGACTATCAATGACGGCAGCATTCATTCCTGCGAGGGTGGCTGGCGCGATACTGTGCGTAATCAGCAGATACGCTATGCCTTTGCCTCATGGCGCCATGTGGTGGATTACAGACATTATTCCGATGTGGATTATGATTTCGGCCGTTTCGTATACGGTTGGGGGGAATAGAACATGTACTATAAGCTTATCGGATGCAAGATATTTGAGCGGGAGATAGCAAGCGTGGCTTACAACTGTAAGAACATGCTTGATGTGAGCCTTATAAAGCAAAAGATCCACGAAACTCCCAAACAGCTTAAGAAGCTGCTTCAGGAGGAGATCGACCGCATCGACCGAAATGAGGACAATCATTCTCAGGACACCACCATTGTTGACTATGATGCCATCCTCATGGGCTATGGCCTGTGCAGCGGTGTCACCATGGGTCTGAGAAGTGCAAAATATCCCATTGTCATCCCCAGAGTGCACGACTGTGTGGCTCTGTTCATGGGCGATAAGCAGATGTACAAGGACTATTACTTCACTCATCCCGGCACTTTTTACAGCTCTCCCGGATTTACCGAGCTTTCCTACTTCAGAAATGACCGGCAGGATGAGAGACTGTATGCCAAGTGTATGCGCCGCTACAAGGGCAACGTGCGCCTTGCCGAGAAGGCATTCAATATCGAAAAATCCTTCACCGAACAGTATAAACGCATAAGCTATATCGACTGGGATACCCTCGATTTCCCTCAGTTCATTGAGAAAAACCGCCGGAGTGCTCAGGAAAGAGGCTGGGAGTTTGAAGTGCTCAAGGGCAGCAACAACATTTTCAAAAAGATGGTTGACGGAGATTGGGATGAGGAAAACTTCCTGATAGTTCCCCCCGGCAAAACCGCCGTTGAAGCCTATGACGACAGAATAATGGAAATCGAAGAATAAGAATAAGTCCGCACGAATCAGTTAACAGGCACAACAGATCAAACTGTTGTGCCTGTTCTTGTATAATTTCCTTTTATGTGATAGTGTGTAAATAGACAGAAAGTCAGAGGAGCGGCTTTATGATACTGGAAACGGATAGATTGATATTGCGTCGTTGGGCTGAAACAGACGCTGAAAGTTTATATGAATATGCCAAGGACCCTGCCGTTGGTCCGGTTGCAGGCTGGCCACCTCATAATAGCATTACTGAAAGTTTAAATGTTATCAGAAATGTACTGAATGGTTCCCAGTGCTATGCTATATGTGAAAAGCTGAGCAACAAGGCAATCGGTTCAATCGAACTTAAATTGAACGGTCATACAGATATGACCGAGAGAGATGATGAGTGCGAACTTGGGTATTGGCTGGGAAGGCCGTTTTGGGGCAAAGGCTATATGCCCGAAGCAGCAAAGGAGCTTTTGCGTCACGGATTTGAAACGCTGGGTATGACTACCATTTGGTGCGGATATTATGATGGAAACAGCAACTCAAAAAGAGTACAGGAAAAATTAGGTTTTACCTATCATCATACCTGTGAGAAAGTTGAAGTTCCCTTGATGAATGAAATCAGGGTTGGTCATACTAACCTTTTGACAAAAGAAAAATGGGAAGCATTTATTTCAAAGGAAAGATAAATTCCAATTCGTCGAGCAATATATATAAGTTAAAGCCAAGCTGCAAAATGCAGCTTGGCTTTAACTGTTTTACAGACACCAGACTAAGCTTATTCGGTGAAATGTATATGGTTGTTTATATGCTCCTCGCAGAAGCAGTGGTAGCCCTGACAGCGGGAGCAGTAACGGAACTCCAGATTGGGGTAATCTGTGTCAGTCTTGCCGCAGACAGAGCATTTGTGCTTGTAGAGCTGAGCCTCCTGCTCTTTTCTTATGCGTCTGCTTTCCTTGCGGAAGTTAATTGTGGAGGCGCTGGTCTTTTGTCTGCGCATAGCGCCAAAGAGCTCATCGCCGCAGAAGAGCAGATAGTTGAGCACTGCCACAACAGGCAGCAGATTTGCGGGGAAGGGGCTGGAGATAACTCCAATGATGAAGAACACCGCGTCGAAGATGGCCAGATACTTCATCTTAATGGGAATGATGAAAAACAGCAGCACCTGAATATTGGGGAAAAGGGTGGCGAAAGAGAAGAACATACTCAGGTAAATATACTGTGCCGAGAGAACAAAGCGGGTTCCGAAGATGAAGTAGACCGCAAAGCCGTAAATGACGGTCAGCAGTACGCCGGTGAAAAAATAAATTGTGAACTGGGCCGTGCCCCAGTGCTGCTCAAGAGTATTGCCCAGCCAGTAGTAGAAATAAATGACGATCAGGGCCAGCAGGCCGGTGCTGGGCGGGATGAATATAAAGCTGATGATTCTCCAGACCTGCCCCTGCAGGATAAGAGCCGGATCAAAGGTGAGATAGCTCATCAGCAGCGGATTTATGGCGTTTGCCAGCCAGAAGAACACATTGCCGATGGCGATGTATTTCATCAGGTTGGGTATGCCGAAGTTGGGGTGATTATAGCAGAAACGGTCAATAAAGCCCATGGGACTCTTCATAAATTCAGCTCCTTAGTATGGTACTCTTATAATAGCGGTTAATTATCGCAAAGTCTATAAAATTTTGTAAACTCAGAAAAATAATTCTTTTAATTTACATAATTCTGTGTTATTATGAGTTCCGACAGTAAAAGAGCGTGGAGAAGTATACCGATGGAGAATGAAAACCAGTTCAAAAATGAGATTATTGAGGGCAGAAATGCGGTTATAGAAGCTCTCAGAGCGGGCCGCGCCATCGATAAGATATTTATAGCCAAGGGCGATGTGGACAAGACCCTTGGTCATATAGCCTCCAAAGCCCGTGAAAAGGGCATTGTTGTTGTTGAGGCAGACCGCCGCAAGCTGGACTTTATGAGTCTTACCAAGGCCCATCAGGGCGTGGTTGCTGTGGTGGGTGTAAGAGATTACTGCAGCATCGAGGATATATTCGCCATTGCCGGGGAGAGGGGAGAGGCCCCCTTCATAATCGTCTGCGATGAGATCAGCGACCCCCACAATCTGGGCGCCATTATCCGCTCCGCAGAGTGCTCCGGTGCCCACGGTGTCATCATCCCCAAGCGCCGCAGCGCGGGTCTGACCGCTATTGTTGACAAGTCTTCCGCCGGAGCTGCCGAGCACATGGCCATTGCCAGAGTGCCCAATATCCCGGCTGCTCTCAAGGAACTGAAGGACAGAGGCGTCTGGGTATACGGCACCGCGGCCGACGGACAGAACCAACTGTGGAAAACCGATTTTTCCGGCTCCATGGCCTTGGTTATCGGCTCCGAGGGTGAGGGCATGGGCAGACTTGTAAAGGAGAACTGTGACTTTATTGTCAGCCTCCCCATGAAGGGCAAGGTCAGCTCCCTGAATGCATCTGCTGCCGCCGCAATTGTAATGTATGAGGTTTTAAGACAGAGAAGCTAAAGATTTTCTGAAGGTGTTAGTATGAGCGAGAGATTCGGCTTTACAACTGAATATAATGACCGCATCTCCGTGGACGATATTCTGGCAGAATTCGAGCAGCACAATGCGGCCGAGGAAGAACGCCGCCGTGAAGAGCTGCTCAACGCCTATCTCAATGCCGCTGATGAGCTGTTCGGTCAGCCTGAGCCTGAGCCTGAGCGGGATGATGAAGGTGTGCGTGTATACAAGCCCCAGGGCAAAATTGCCCGTATGCAGGAAGAGGCCATGAACCTCAGCTATGACGATGAGGAGCCGGAAGCCGAAAATTATGAGGACGACGAGCCCTGCGAAGAAGATGAAGTCTGCGGGGAAGAAATAGACGAGCGCTTCTACATGGGCGAGGAGCGCGGGATCGGGGAGTACGAGGATGCTGAGCTGGATACCAGCGCAGACGAGGAATATGAGGCTCCCAGTTACAGCGAAAGCTCCGAGCATTGGGCCGCGGAGGCCGACTACGGCAAGAAAAAGTCCCGCAGGCAGAAGAAACAGGAAAAGCTTGCCAAAAAGTATGCAAAAAAGAATAATAAAAAGAAGCCTCTTAATGTACCTGATGATGAGCAGTACCGCTATGAGTACAATGAGGGCTTTGAGGATATGTACACTGCCTCCCCGGAGTACGCTCCGGAGAGAAATTATGACTTTGCCGAGCCTGACAACACCGGCATAAAAGAGGAGGACACTTTCCCCAGCTTCAAAGAGTATGTTCTGGGCCTTGTTATCAGTCTGCTTTTCCGCTTTAAGGGTGTTGGTCTTGGCGAGGGCAGAAGCATCGACGAGATGAACGAGGACCTGGGCAAGGAGCTGAGCCCAATGGCCGGCTCCAGGTATTATGGCTCCTATGTGCACGCCATGCGCCTGAGAGTTCGCATAGCGGTGATCCTGCTTGTGTTCATGCTGTGGTTTTCCTCCGGCCTGGCTCTGCCCGGTGCGCTGAAGATGCCTGAGGTAAAGGCTGCCATGCTCATGGCCATGCAGTTTACAATTCTGCTGCTGGGTCTGGACAGCTTCTCAAATGCTTTCGCAAAAATAGTCCGCGGCCGCTTCGGCGCGGATTTCCTGGCATCCGTTGCCTGCATTATAACCGGCATTGACGCTCTGGGCGTTGCCAAGGGCCTTTTCGGCACTGCCCATGTGCCCCTGTGCCTCTTGTCCTCCATGTCCTTTGTGGGCGTTATGATCTCCGGTCTTCTCAGCGCGAGAAGCCTGAGAAAGGCCATGCGTGTTCCTGCCATCGGCAAGCAGTGCTTTGCTGTCACCGGTGAGATCGGCGTTAAGGGCAAGGATAACGACATAACTCTCCTCAAATCTGTACGCAGCAGCAAGGGCTTTGTCCGCAGAGCGGAGGAGATGCCTATGGACGAGGAAGTGTTCATGAAGGCCACCCCTTTCCTGCTGCTCTTATCCCTGCTTTTGAGCATCATCGCCTGCTTTGCAAACGATAACTTTGAAAACTTTATGCAGTGCTTCAGCTCCGTTTTGGTGGCTGCTGTTCCCATATGTGCCCTGCTGGGCTTTGCCCTGCCTTATTATATCGGCACCAACCGCATTTTCTCCAGCGGCGCATCCATTGCGGGCTGGTCCGGTGTGTGTGATGTGGGCCAGAGCAAGAATCTTATCATCACCGATCGTGACATTTTCCCCGAAAGTGCCATTGAGATAGAAAATATCCGCATTTTTGCGGATGAAAAGCCCCAGCGCATTATCGCCTACGCCGGCACCATGGTCACCGCCTCCGGCAGCTGCATCTCCGCAAGCTTTGCAAAGCTGATGGAGAAGCACAAATGCAGCATGTGTCATGTGGAGGACTTCCAGTTTCTGGCC
This sequence comes from uncultured Oscillospiraceae bacterium, assembly GCA_964649425.1. Lineage (GTDB taxonomy): Bacteria > Bacillota > Clostridia > Oscillospirales > Oscillospiraceae > Limivicinus. Next base: position 15,563 of record CAZYTE010000005.1, on the reverse strand, counting down.
GGCGGTGGAATGAGGGGAATTATCGACGGTCATGTTGTCCTGTGCGGCAGCACCGACCTGATGCGCCTGATGAATGTGAAGCTGCCCTTCCGACTGGTCGGCAAAACCTCAGTGCTCCTTGCGATAGACGGTGTGCTTTTCGGAATTTTCACCATGAAATATGAGGCCAAGCCTCAGGTCAGAAATGCCCTTGTGAATCTGATGAAGTCCAACCGCCACCCCATATTTGCATCCCGTGACTTCAACATCACCCCTGAGCTTATTAAAAACAGCTTTGATGTGGCTACTGACGGTTATGATTTCCCGCCCTATATGGAGCGCTTCGGCATGACCGAGACAAGCAATGATGACAGCAGTAATATTGCGGCTGTTGTATGCCTCGAGGGCCTTGGTCCTCTTGCTCACATGGCTGATACCGGACGCAGCATCTATGTGGCGACCCGCATCAATGTGTACATAAGCCTGATGGCTGCGATTCTCGGTATGCTGCTGGTGTTTGTGAAGCTGCTGATTTCCGGCAGCATCGGCATCGGTTTCCTGATCGCATTTGCACTGCTGTGGGCAGTGCCAGTGGTGGTCATCAGCATATTCCTCCGCTTTTAAAGATTTTAAAACCACAGCCTGACGGCGCGTTGAGAAAAACACACACGCCTAAGCTGTGGTTTTTCTGCGCCATTATGGCTTGAAGCCGCATTGCGGTAGTGCTATAATCAACACTATCACAGAGAAGAAGTGGTTGTTTTATGGAAATCAGTCTGAAAAGTGAACGATATACGGGCTTGGACACACTGAAGGCCATATGTGCTTTCCTTGTGGTATGCATTCATGCACCCTTCTCGACGGCTGCCGGCAGATATTTTGAGGATATCTGCAGACTTGCTGTGCCTGTTTTCTTTATGGCAAGCGGCTTTTTCTACCCCAACACAATGAGGCGGGGCAGGGAAGCAAAGCAGATCCTTCGCCTTTTGAAGCTCACTCTTATCAGCATGCTTTGCTACTTTGTATGGATGTATGTATTCTACCGCTGGACCGGGCAGGATTTTAGCTACATCACTGACAGACTTTTAAGCTTCAAAGGTATTGTTAAGCTGTTTGTTTTCAATAACGTTAATTTTGCCTATCACCTGTGGTATCTGCTGGCCATTATATATGTGCTTGTTATGGTGAAAATTGCGGTAAGGCTCAGGCTCAAAAAGCTGCTGTTTCGCCTTTGTCCGCTGCTTCTGCTGGCAGGCATCGCCCTGGGCAAGTATTCCGCTGTGGTTTTCGGCCGCTTTATCTCCATTGATATCGCGAGAAACTGCTATTTTCTAGGTCTGCCTTTCTTCTGCGCAGGCTGGTACATCAGCGAGAATTTTGAAAGAATAAAAAACCGTGCAAATAAGGCGGCCCTTCTGCCGCTTGCGCTTGCTTTCGGCATTTTAAGCATGCTGGAGCATTATATCCTTGATCGGCTGGGCCTTAATATGGTGGGTGATGTGTATCTGTCTACCGCTCCCATGGTCGTATGCGTCTTCCTGTTTTTCGCGGCCTTCAGTCAGGGCAGCGCAGGGCTTTCGACCATCGGCCGCAGATACTCCACCGGTATCTATATTCTGCATGTGGCTGTTTTGGACATACTCTACACCATTGTTTCCAAAACCGCTTTTGTCTCCGTGTTCAATTCCGCTCCTGCGCTTTTCGTCTATCCTGTGACCTTGTTTGCGGTATGCCTTTGGCACAGGCTTTCTCACAGAGAGGTGAAATAAATGAGCAGACAGGATATAAGAAGAAATAAAATGCTCACAGAGCCTATGTATAAGATTATCCCCCAGATGGCTCTGCCCACCATTGTCGCGTTCCTTATAAACTCCATCTACGGTCTGGCGGATACCTACTTTGTCAGCTCCCTGGGCACCAATGCCACTGCCGCCGTCAGCGTAAACGCAAGTCTTGACCAGCTCATCTTCATGGCGGGCTCCCTGCTTGCCATTGGAGCAAACAGCTATGTGGCGAGACTTCTGGGCGCGGGTGATGACGAAAAAGCCAGCAGAGTCATGTCCACCGCTTTCTTTATTGCCATGGGCTTTGGCGCAGTTGTCCTTATAGTGGGTCACATGAATATGCGCGGTCTTGTACATCTGCTGGGCGCCACCGAGTCCTGCGAGAAATACGCCATGGACTATGCCCGCTATGTGCTGCTGGTGGCGCCGCTGATGGCCTCCAACTTTGTTATGAACCAGTGCCTCAGAGCCGAGGGCAGCGCCACGCTGTCCATGATAGGCATGGCCTTTGGCAGCATACTCAACTGCTTTCTCGACCCCATTTTTATTTTCACGCTTGATCTGGGCGTGGCGGGCGCATCCATTGCGACGGCGATCTCCAAAACCGTCACTTTTATTATTCTGATTTTCCCCTATCTGAGCCGCCGCAGCCTGCTGAGGCTGTCGCTGAAGCTGTTCACTTTCAGCAGGGACATTATTGTTCAGATAGTTACCATCGGCTCCTCCTCATTTTTCAGAAACTTCATGGCAGTGCTCTCTGCAATCATTCTCAATAATATTGCCGGCAATATTTCCGATGCTGTGCTTGCGGGCGTGGGTGTCGCCAACAAGGTCATGATGTTTCCCTTCAGTGTGGTGCTGGGCTTTTGCAGCGGTTTCCAGCCGGTCACCGGTTATAACTGGGGCGCAAAACGCTACGACAGAGTTCTGGAAAGCTATCGCTTTTCCACTGCGGCGGTGATTGGCCTTGCGGTTGCAATGAGCCTGCTGATCACGGTGTTTGCAGACAAGGCAATTGCCATTTTTGCCGGGAGCGATCCGGAAATGCTGCGCATCGGCGGCCTATGCATCCGGCTGCAGTGCCTTGCGATGCCTATCCACGGCTGGGTCGCGGTTGTGAATATGTACTGCGCAGGCCTTGGCATAGCCAAATATGCCCTGCTGCTGTCCACTGCCCGCCAGGGTACTTGCTTTTTACCCATTGCTTTTCCTCTGGGTCTGCTTTTCGGTTCCGTCGGCGTAGCCTCCGTGCAGGCTGTCGCTGATGTGCTGACGCTGGTTCTCGCCGTCCCGGTTATAATAAAGGTGAACCGCATGGTAAGAGAAAAACTGGAAGCTCAGGGCTCTTTCAGGGTGATATAAGAAAAAACAGAATAACTTAACGCGGTCAAAACTTGCCTAAAGTGATTAAGTGTGTTACAATTGCCGATGATTGTACAAATAATAACTGGAGATACTTTTATATGATTTCATGGATCACGGGAACCGTGTTCGGCAAGTTCATCAGCACCTTTTTCATATCCATGCTGCCTGTCGTTGAGCTGCGCGCAGGCCTGCCCTACGGCATTGCGCTGGGTCTGGACTATCCTCTGGCTCTTTGCGCCGCCATTCTGGGCAATATGCTTCCGGTGCCTTTTATAGTTGTTTATATCCGTAAGATTTTTGTGCTGCTGAGAAAGCATTTCCCCAAAATGGACAGCTTCATCACCAGACTGGAAAACAAGGCCCATCTGAAAAGCGACACAGTCCGGAAATACGGGCCGATCGGCCTCTTCTTTTTCGTTGCGATTCCGCTGCCCGGAACCGGAGCATGGACCGGCGCTCTCATTGCGGCCGTTATGGATATGCGTCTGAAATCCGCAGTGCCCTGCATCTTTTTAGGCGTTCTGGGCGCTGCCACCATCATGACCATTGTCACTTTTGGTGTAATTTCCATCTTCTAATATGGAAATTTGTGGTGTATAATGGCGATAAGTTAAATAAGAGTTTAAGTGCCGCCCGGGGTGCAGCGCTCCGGCGGAGAATAGAGAATCCGGTTTGAATCCGGAACGGTACCGCCACTGTGAGTGCGGAGACTGTATGCGCGGCGAAAGCCGGTCATTGGGGCAACCTGAGAAGGCGGCATACAAGTTGATGAGGCACAAGTCAGGAGACCTGCTTAAATGGAAAAGCTTTTCATCCCCGGGGAAAGGGATGTGAGCCGGCGGCATTGTGCAAATTCGGGCACAGCAGATTACAAAACTGCTGTGCTTTTTTATTTGGAGGTATAAATGCTGGGACTGATTCATATTTACTGCGGCAAGGGCAAGGGCAAGACGACGGCATCGGTGGGTCTGTGCGTCCGTGCCGCGGGAGCGGGCAGGAGAGTTTTGTTTGTGCAGTTTTTTAAAAACGGTGTTTCCTCCGAGATGATAAGCCTGAGACAGCTGCCCGGGGTGGACACTCTCATATGCGAAAAGCCGGTGAATTTCTTCATGCATATGGATGATGAGCAGAAAAACCAGGCTAAGGAGCTGTATACACGGCTTTTGGATCAGGCCATAGAACAGTCTGCAAATGCGGATCTTCTTGTTCTGGACGAGATAATCTCCACCTGCAACTACGGCATTGCCGATGAAAACCGCCTGATAAGCTTCCTTAAAGATAAGCGTGAGGATCTGGAAGTGGTGCTCACCGGCAGAGAGCCATCGGAAGAACTGATGGCCTGTGCAGACTATATTACCGAAATGACGAAGCTGAAGCATCCCTATGATAAGGGCATCAATGCCAGACAGGGCATAGAGTTTTAGAGGGTTTTGAAATGATAGAGATAAATGAGATCATAGGCCGCATCTGGCCTCCCGATGAATTTGCCATGGCCGCTGCCAGAGCCAGACAGGAAGAGCTTGCCAAGCCACCCGGAAGCCTGGGCAGGCTGGAGGAGCTGTCCGTTCAGCTTGCGGGCATTACCGGCAGAGTCAATAATACTCTGGAAAACAAGGAACTGCTGGTTTTCGCGGCGGATAACGGTGTGGTTGAGGAGGGGGTCGCCTCGGCTCCACAGTCGGTGACGCTGCAGCAGACCGTTAATCTGACCCGGGCAAAAACCGGAGCTTCCGTTTTGGCGAAGCATTTCGGCTGCAAGCTGACAGTCTGCGATGTGGGCGTAAACGCCGATATCGCTGAGCCTGCGGTAATAAACCGAAAGACCGCTTATGGCACGAATAATATGACCAAAGGCCCCGCCATGAGCAGAGAGCAGGCTCTTTGCGCCATGGAGGCGGGCTTTGAGCTGGCCTTCCGGTCAAATGCCGATGTGCTGGGCATAGGCGAGATGGGCATAGGCAACACCAGCACTTCCTCCGCTGTGCTGTCGGTGCTGCTGGATGTGCCTGTTGAAATGGTCACAGGACGGGGCGGCGGCATCACCGATGACAGCTTCAAAAAGAAAAAGACTGTTATAAAAAGGGCCATTGAGATAAACAGGCCCGACAAGAACGATGTCGTCGATGTGCTGTCCAAGGTGGGCGGCTTTGATATCTGCGCCATGTGCGGCGCCTTTTTGGGCGCTGCTGCCAGCCGCCGCCCGGTGGTGATCGATGGGCTTATCTCTGCTGTCGCAGCCCTGTGTGCGTTCAGGCTTTGCCCCATGGTGAAGGCCTATCTTGTGCCCAGCCATGCGTCATTTGAGATCGGCTACAAGCTGGCTATGGACGAGCTGGGGCTTGAGCCCATGCTGCTGATGGGTATGCGCCTCGGAGAGGGCAGCGGCTGTCCTCTGGCCTTTATGCTGATGGAGGCGGCCTGTGCGGTCATAAATGATATGGCGAGCTTCGATCAGGCCGGGATCGACGACAGCTATCTCGATGACATAAGAGTAGGCGATCAGTTTACCGTGAAGGCAGGTGAATAGCATGGGCGCTCAGATTATGGTCTGCGGTGCAAACCGCAGCGGCAAGAGCCTTTTTGCCGAAAGACTGGTGAGCCGCACCGAGGGCAGGCGCTATTATATAGCCACCATGATAAATTTCACCGAGGACAATGCTTTTCACATCCGAAAGCACCGCCTGCAGCGGGAAGGGCTGAACTTCACTACCTTTGAGCTTCCCTTTGAGCCGGGGAAGGCTGAAATTGAGCCTGACAGTGTTGTGCTTCTGGAGGATGTTTCAAATCTTCTGGCAAACCTGATTTTTGAAAAAAGCCTTGGAGCAGAAGAAGCTCTTGAGGAGATCAATGCTTTAAGGGAAAAATGCGCTTTGCTCATAATGGTCAGCATTTCCGGTTTAAGCACCGAGGGCTACGAAGGGGAGACGGCGGAGTACATCAACGCCCTCAACGAGATGAACAGCAAACTCTTCCGGCTGGCTGACGCAGTCATTGAAATGGAAAACAGAAGGCCTGTTTTGAAGAAAGGGGATGTCCCTGATGCTCTTAAAAGCATTCTGGATAGCCATGTCAACATATAGCATAGTGCCGGTGCCCCAGTTTCAGTGGGACGAGGAGAACATGAAGTATTCCATCTGCTTTTTCCCGGCGGTGGGCATACTTTGCGGCGGCGCTCTGGCTCTCTGGTATTGGTTCTGCCGCTGCTTTGGCATTGGACAGATATTGTTTGCCGCTGTGGCCGCGTGCGTGGGGCTGCTTGTATCCGGCGGCATACATATGGACGGCTTCATGGACACTGTGGATGCCCTCGCCTCCCATCAAAGCCGGGAGCGGAAGCTGGAGATCTTAAAGGACTCCAACTGCGGCGCCTTTGCGGTAATTTACTGTGTTTTGTATATGCTCATAAGCTTCGGCCTGTTTTCCGAGCTTTATGAAAGAGAGCTGGTGTGGGCTCTCTGCCCTATGTATGTGTTGTCAAGGGCTCTGTCCGGATTGGGGGCCCTGAACATAAAAAGCGCCAGGCGAAGCGGCATGCTCGGCTCCTATACTGTCAATACCAAACGCATAAGAGGCAGCGCTGCTCTTGTGATCTGGGCATTGGCTGCGATCGCTTTCATGCTCCGGCTTGATTTTGGCTCGGTCTGCGCTGTGCCGGCGGCCATTTTGTGGCTTTTCATCTACTATAAACTGGTGATGAAGCAGTTCGGTGGTGTCACCGGAGATACGGCGGGCTTCTTTTTGCAGCTTTGCGAGTTGTTTATGTGCCTTGGCCTGCTGCTGGGAGGGGTGCTGCTGTGACAGAGATTGTTTTTATCCGTCATGGGGCTACCGCCGGGAATCTGGAAAGGCGTTACATTGGGCGCACAGATGAGCCGCTCTGCTCCCTGGGCATTGCCCAGGCGGAAGCGATCACAGGACTTTTCAGGGTGGACAGGCTCTTTGCGAGCCCCATGCTCCGCACCCGGCAGACGGCTGAGATCATTTTTCCGGATATGCAGGCAGAGCTTATTGAGGATATGCGGGAGACTGATTTCGGCGTATTTGAGGGGAAAACTGCCGGGGAGCTTCAGGATGATAAGGATTATGTAAACTGGCTTGGCTCCATGTGCCTTGACCCAATTCCCCGGGGAGAGCGGATCGATGACTTTAAAGAACGCTGCTGCAAGGCGTTTGAGAGAATCACTGAGGGACTTCCCGACGGTTCCGCCGCAGCCTTTGTTATACACGGAGGTGTTATAATGGCCATTATGGAACGCTTTGCGGTACCGCGGAAAAGCTTTTATGACTACCACATAAAAAACGGAGAGTACATACACTGTATTTTTTCCGATAAAAAGATAAAGCTCTGATCCATTCGGATCAGAGCTTTATTTGTTGATATCAGCTGAGTCTGGTGAACACCTCGATGGTCAGATCGCTCATGGGGTATGCAGAGCAGGGGTGGAAGTAGCCCATGTCCTTGTCGGCGGCTCTTACGCCGTCAGACTGAGGTCTCTGCCATACATCGCCCTCAAGCAGCAGACTTCTGCACCAGCCGCAGGCGCCGCTGCGGCAGTGGCTGTCGGGAGCGAGGCCGGCCTTTTCAAGGGAGACCACAACGGTGTCAGTGGCCTTTGCGTCAATGACACGCACATCCTCACCGTAGACCACCTTGATCTTGAAGGTCTCGTTCTCGTGGCCCTTGGGGTAGAGGGGGGAGAGAGTGATATCATCGGTCTCGCCGTACTCTTCCTTGCGGACAAATTTCCTGCGGATGCCCATCTTCTCAAACTCGCCGTCAAGGAAGTCATACATGGGCTGGGGGCCGCTGATAAAGTAACTTACCTTATCCCAATCGGGGACAAGCTTCTTGATAATGTCGGCGCTGATGAAGCCGGTCTCGCCGGTCCAGCCCTCCCTGGGCTCGGAGAGGATATTGTAAACCTCAATTGCACCGTTGGAGGCTGCGGCAAGCTCCTCCAGCTCCTTGTGGAAGATAATATCGTCCTGAACGCGGGAGCCGTAGAGAATGGTGAACTTCTTGGGGCGGCTGCTGTCTGCCATATCCTTTGCGATGGAGCGGAAGGCGGTAATGCCGGAGCCGCCGGCGATGCCCACAAGATGCTCAGTGTCGCGGATGGCGGACCAGTAACCGTCACCAAAGGCGCCCTCGAGCTTTAACTTGCTGCCAACGACCCAGTTGTCCCAGACCCACTCGGTCACATAGCCGCCGGGCTTCTTGCGCAGAGTCAGCTGGATGGTATCATTCTTTGCGGCCTCCATGGGGGAGGAAGCAATGGAGAAGGGACGGGTGAGCCACTTGCCGTCAATGCAGAACTTTACGCTCAGGTGCTGGCCTGCATAGAAGTAGGGCATATGGAAGCCGTGGCAGGCTTTCAGAACGAAGCTGCGGGTGGATGGAGTTTCTTCGATGACATGCTGAATGAAAACATCGATCATGCCGGGGTGCATTTCCCTGGAGAGTGCTGCTGTGTTGTCGGACATATCCAGAGAGGAGATGTCGCCGCTTTCGATAAAAGCTTTACGGCGGTCCATGAGCTTGAACCAGCCCATCAGATCTTTAAAATAGCCGTTAACACTGAACTTTGCTTTCTTTGCCATTATTCTGCACCTCCCATTTTCTCGAGTGCCACACCGGCAATGTCATAGCCGTTGGTGATAACGCTGGAATAGCCGTGGGCGCGGATGCCTGCGCTGCCCACAAAGTCCAGACCGGGGATGTAGCGCTCTTCCTCGGCGCGGAGCATACGGGTGACCGCACCGTCAACAGCGGTGCAGGGGAAGCCGTAGATGTTGCCGCGGAAAGCGTTTGCATAGCGGGTAAAGGTCGCGGGGGTGGCGATGGCCAGCTCCTCGATATGATCGCGGATACGGGCACCGGTGGTCTTCTCGAAGTAATCGATAAGAACATTTGCAAAGCGCTCATTCTCAGGCAGGTAGTCATACTTGGTGATGCCGGAGTTGTGCATTGCCTTGGGATCATACAGGGTGGTGAAGTTGAGCTGGCAGCGGTCAGGGCCGGTCATGCCGGGGATAGCAACATCAATGCAGGTTGCGGAAACCTTGGCGTGGGGGCACCACTCGTTGCTCTCGGTGTAAATACGCTCGGTGTTCATGTCGTTGCCGATGAAGTATTCGTAGCTCTCAATGCCCATTTCCTCGGGCAGAGCGTCCAGACCCATGTAGACAAGGAAGGGAGAACCGAGCTGATCGCGGGCAGCGGCCAGCTTCAGAGCCTCTTCGGGAACATCCTTGCGGTCGATCATCTCAGCCAGAGTGTAGTTGGGGTTGCCGTTGGAGATGACATAGTTTGCGCGGATCTCCTCACCGTCAGCGGTGACAACGCCGACGCAGCGGCCGTCCTCAATGAGGTACTTGACTACCTTGGTGCAAAGACCCAGGTGACCGCCGTGCTTGCGGAATGCCTTTTCAATGTCGTTGGCCAGGGCGTGGGAGGTCTTGTTTGCGACATGAGCGCCGTCACGCAGATAGATATAGATCATCTGAGCCCAGACGGTGAAGCTTGCCTCGCTGAGATGACGGCTGATATAGCCGTAGTAAGCGTTGATAACCTGCTCGGTCTTGGGGCCGAACTTAAAGGACTTGTTGACCTCGTCAGCCTCGTATGCGGCAGAGCGCAGGAAGGAAGCGTACTTGGTGGCCATGACCTTGGGCTCGGGGCCTGCCTTGCCGCAGGAGCCTATGTACTCAAGAGCCTCGTTGATCTCCTCAAAGAGCTTGAAGTAATTGCGGACCTTTTTGCCATTGCCGGGCTCCAGCTTTTCAATGGCCTCGATGCAGTTTTCAATACCGAAAGGCATGGTGAAATCCAGATCATAGTCAGTGCAGATGACACGGTATGCATCGGGGACAAGACGCCAATCGACCTCAACATCCAGATCCTCCAGCATCTTGCGGACAGTGCCGTAGCCGGTGCCATTGAGACCGTCACCGCACTCGCAGGCCTCGTGAAGGCTGACCTCAAACTCGTAGCGGCCTCTTACGAAGCTGGTGGCATATCCGCCGGTCATGTTGTGCTGCTCAAGGAGCAGAACGCTCTTGCCTGCTTTGGCCAGTCTTGTGGCGGCGGTGAGACCGCCCAGACCTGCACCTACGACTATGGCGTCATAGCTGGGCAGGAATCTTTTTGCCTCAGACATGTTAATTCCTCCTCATCACTTATTGTTAATAAAATATCAACTGCCGTGTGGAATTATTCTACCACACAGCAGCTAACTGTTATATTCATAGTTTTGACAAAATTCTTGGCGGTTTTTTGACGGATTTACCAAATAAAAGGAATCATTCTGTACCTGACCTTCTTTTTGCAGGCAATATAGCCGCAAAGGCCCGCTTCCGGAACAGCTTCCTCGTTTCGTTAGATGCCGGAGCTGATAATGAGTCTTTCGTGCATCAAAGCCATGAGCGCAAGGAAGCAAAGGATAAACAATGGGAAAAGGGAAGCGGAAATATGGTTTGCTATCAGGCCGAAAAGAGGAGGGGCCAGACAGGTGCCCACATAGGACACTGGCACATTCAGCTCAGGATACATGCTGGGCCAGCCCGCACCAAGCAGACCGTCCGGCAGGCCAAGGCTTATAAAGGATATGTAGATTATTGCTAAAAGTAAGGTCGTCATTTTTATCTCAGCCGCAGACACATAAAGTCAAAAGATACCTCATCATTGCCGATTTTGAAGAAAGCAGGATGTGTGCCGATTTTCTTAAAACCAAATTTCTCATACAGGTGAATTGCGGCGGCATTGTCGCTGCGGACCTGCAGGTCGATTATTTCAATCGAATTGGTCTTTGCAAAATCGATGATTTCACTTAAAAGCCTGCTGCCAATTCCCTTGTTCCAGTATTCTTTCAAAACGGAAATGCCCAGATCTCCCCGATGACCCATCCGGCGGGGAAGCCGGTGCAGACCTGCGTCGGCTATGATTTTGCCATTGTCCTTTGCCAAAAGCATAATGTTGCCGGCGGAGTTTTCGATCTGAGATATGTAAGCAGCCTCATCTTCAACAGAGATGGGCATACCCTCGGCACCGAAGGTGAGATTGTCTGTCTCGGAGCCCACAGTTTTCAGGTACTTCAAAAGATCTTCGGCATCTTCCGGCTGTGCTCTTTCAATAGTAATGTTCATTGCGTTCTCTGTAATTACTCAGATAGTAATTCAATTGCTTTCTTATATTTTTCTGCACGGCTTAATGCATTTTCATCCACGGTATCAAGCCTGCTTAAATCGCTGTTATGCTTTAAATCTGCCAGCTTTACAGCTTTGGCAATGGGATTGTTCCTGATTTCCTTCACATAATCAAAGTAGGGTACGGAGTCATCATGGGTCAAAAGCCTGAGCGCGTCCATGACATCCTCGGGAAACCCACAGGCTGTGAGCTGGTCAAAAGTAATATCCGTATCTTCCACAACATCGTGCAAAAGGGCTGCACACACGGTGTTTTCATCATTCATCTGCTCGGCAAGGTGAATGGGATGATATATGTAAGGAATGCCGTTTTTATCGGTCTGATCCTTATGTGCGTCAAAAGCTATCTTCATAGCTTGTTTCGTCAATTTGGTATACAGCATTTAATTGCCTCCTGTTTTGCGGGTGAGTAAAACAACCGTCTCCACATGCTTGGTATAGGGGAACATGTCCACAGGCTGAATCTTCTTTACCTTGTAGCCTCCGTGGACAAGTATTTTCAGATCACGCTGCAGGGTTTCGGGATTGCAGGAGATGTAGACCACCTTTTTGGGAGCGGTCCTGATGAGGGAGTTTAAGAACCTTTCATCGCTGCCTGCTCTGGGCGGATCCATGAAGACCACATCGGGTTTTGTACCCTCTGCTGCCATTTCTTCCATGTAGTGTCCTGCGTCTCCGGCGGTGAACCAGCAGTTTTTCAGGCCGTTGAGCTTTGCGTTGGCGATGGCGTCCTTCACAGCGTCCTTGACGATCTCCACACCGATGACCTGCTTTGCCTTGCCGGAGGCGGTTATGCCGATGGTGCCTGTGCCACAGTATGCGTCCAGCACCAGCTCATCACCCTTTAAGCCGGCATAGTCCACGGCGATTTTGTAGAGCTTCTCAGTCTGCACAGGGTTTATCTGATAGAAGGACTGGGCAGATATGCGGAAGCGGTAGCCGCAGAGAATGTCTTCAATATAGCCCTTGCCGTAGAGCACCTTTTCTCTCTCGCCCAGCACAACGGGGCCGAAGCGGTCATTGATGTTGAGTATAACGGTGCTGATCTCAGGGTGCAGCTCAAGGAGCTTTTTAAGGAAGGGCTTCTGCAGCTTGAAGATGGGATTGGTGACCACCAGAACCACCATAATTTCATTGGTGGCAAAGCCCCGCTTTACCAGCACATGACGCAGAAAGCCGGTGCCGGTGCGCTCGTCATAGGCCTGGATCTTGAAAGAGGGCAGCATTTTGCGGATGTCGAGGATTATCTCGTCTGCCTTTTTATCCTCAATCATGCAGGAGTCCACCGGAACAATGGTGTGATTGCCGGACTGATATATGCCGGAGATGATGGCCCTTTTCTTCCTGTCTATGCCAAAGGCGGCATGGACCTTGTTGCGGTAGTGAGTGGGCTCATCCATGCCTATTATGTCTTCCACATAGCCAAATTCACCCAACAGGGAGACTGCCATGCGCTGTTTGAATAACAGCTGCTCATCATAGGGCAGGTTCTGCAGCTGGCAGCCTCCGCACTTGCGGTAATGGGGGCAGGGGGGAGTGTATTTGTCGCTCATATCTCAATTCTCCAAAAAAATATGTATTATGATGATAACACATATTTAGTGGTTTGCAAAGTGCGTATACTGTGGTAAAATACTTGGAGTACAATGTAACGGGGGAATACCGGAATGCCTGTGAATACAAGATATCTTGACCTGCCGGATGAGATAAAGGAAAAAATCTCTGAGGAGGAGTTCAATAAATTCTCCACCAAGCTCCAGTGGGCAATGGCCAAGGAGTTCAAGCTGGACGGTGACTACCAGTCCTATGAAAAGCTGAAAACCGAGGTCAGACGCAGGATAAACGAGGAACTGTATGTGACCATGCCCTCCTACATCAAGGACAGGCTGGTCAGCAGCGAAACTCTGGTTGATGCCCAGATCATTGCGATCTCCAGACTGCCCTGGACCGAGTGGGGCGAGAAGAACATTGAGATCTCTGTGCCCGCTGCCAAGGAACTGCTGGACAAGACCCATCTGGGCCTGGATAATATCAAGAGCCGTGTTCTGCGCTACATAGCCTGCCAGAAGCGTATCGGCAGCTCTTACGGTACGGTGCTTCTTTTTGCGGGCCCTCCCGGTGTGGGCAAGACCTCAGTTGCAAAGACCATTGCCGAAGCCATGGGCAGACCCTTTGCCAAGGTTTCCCTTGCGGGTGTGTCTGAAGCCGGTGTTATCAAAGGCACCAGCACCATTTACTCCAACTGCCGCCACGGCAAGATAGTTGATGCCCTTATCAACACCCGGAGCTTTTGCCCTGTTATTCTGCTCGACGAGATAGACAAAGTGTCCAGAGGTCTAAACGGCACCGGTGACCCCCAGTATGCCCTCCTTGACATTCTGGACAGTGACCGCAGCCAATATATTGACGAATGTTTGGGCATCCCCATTGACCTGAGCAATGTGATTTTTATTGCCACCGCTAATGACGTTCAGTCCATCTCTCCCATTCTTATGGACCGCTTTGATGTTATTGAGCTTAATGGCTACACCCCCGAGGAAAAGTTCGGCATCGCCAGGGACTATCTGCTGCGGGATATGTATGGCTACTACGGTCTGAGCTGCGATGATATCAGCATCGAGGACGAGACCATACGCTATATAATCCGCCGCTTTTCCACCGAAGCCGGCGTGAGAAATCTCAGCAAGACTCTCAGGCAGATATTTGAAGAGGTGGTCTACTGCAAGGAGATGGGCGTGGAGTACAGCCACTGCTGGAAAATTTGCGATGTGGACAATTTCTTTGATCTGGAAGGTTTGGATTTGGATAAGACATGGAAATAATATGTTTGGAAAAGAATTTCGTGGTCTGCGTAAAGCCTGCGGGTGTCCTGTCCACCGATGAGCCCGGCGGTCTGCCGGAGCTTGTGAGAGCGGAGCTGGGTGATATGAAGGCAGATATCCGCACCGTGCACCGGCTTGACAGAGTGGTGGGCGGCCTGATGGTGCTGGCCCGAAACGCAAACACTGCCTCGGAGCTTTCAAAGCAGATGAGAGCGGGCAGCTTTGAGAAAAAGTACAGGGCGGTTGTCCACGGCCGCTGTGACGATCAGGGGCAGATGCTTGACCTTATGTACCGGGATATGCGCCGGCGCATCAGCCGTGTTACCGACACTCCGGGCAAAGGTGTGCAGGAGGCAATTCTGAACTATCGGACACTGGGCCGCACCGGGGACATGAGCCTTGTTGAGATCGAATTGATAACCGGCCGCACCCACCAGATACGCTGTCAGTTTTCTTCCCGTAATATGCCCCTTGTGGGAGAGCGGAAATACAGCGAGCTGGAGGACGGCTGCCCCATTGCTCTGTGGTCATACTATCTGGGCTTTTATGACATGAGGGGAAAGAAAAGGACTTTTTCCCTTGCGCCCCCGGATATTTTCCCCTGGAACAGCTTTGATGATCGATAATTTTAAACAATCTTGGAACAATAACGGTTTTCGCTTGCATTACATGAACTGTGAGGATATAATCTGGCTTAATTACTTTTTTCGGAGAAAATTATGGAAATTCTAAAGTATATTCTCATTGCTGTGGGCAGCTATCTGGTGGGCTCCATCAGCTTCTCTATCATCATGTCCAGACTTATGGGCGGTGATGTGCGCGGCAAGGGCAGCGGCAATGCCGGCGCTACCAATATGGCCAGAGTCTATGGCCTTCTCCCCGGCATCCTCACATGGCTTCTGGATGTTCTCAAGACCGTTCTGTGCATCTGGCTGGGTACCAGACTTGTGGGCGACTGGGGTCTGACAGTGGTGGGCTCTGCCTGCATCATCGGTCACTGCTTCCCCATTTACTATGGCTTCAAGGGCGGCAAGGGCGTGTCCGTGGGCTGTGCTATGGCACTGATGATCGATCTGAAGGTCTTTGCCTGCGTTATGACTGTTTTCTTCCTGGTTGCTTTTATTTCCAAAAAAGTCAGTCTGGCATCTGTTCTGGCTACCACCAGCATCCTTATTTTCGCACCCATATTCAGTGTGGGCCCTGCAAGAATGGTGCTGGCCTGCGTCGGTGCCCTGATTATTGACTGGAGGCACCGTGAAAACATCAAGCGCCTCATCAAGGGTACAGAGCCCGATTTCAAAGCCGCAAAGAAGAAAAAATCTTAACTTTTGACAATTGCTCCCCGAAATCGGGGGGCAATTTTTAATAATTTAGCACGCTAATGTGCTTGTAATTCGCTGCGGGAAGT
>CAZYTE010000004.1:0-26742 GCA_964649425.1 uncultured Oscillospiraceae bacterium | reverse complement strand
GTGGAGGCCTCCAACGCAGGCGCAAGCCTTGAGAACACTCTTGACTGCGCCATCAAGGCCGCCGAGGAAGCTCTCGAGAACACCATCAACCAGAACCCCGTCCTGAAGAAGGCAGGCGTTGTGGACGCAGGCGGCGCAGGCTACTGTGTTATTCTGTCCGCAATGCTGGCATCTCTCAGAGGCGAGGTCAAGTCCGCAGACTTTACGGATGAAAAGAGAGACTACTCCGAGAGCAATGCTTTCGAGGTTTTCGACACCGATGAGATCACCTTCGCTTTCGACACCGTCTTTATCGTCCGCAAGAATCAGGAAGACGTTGACTTGGAGCCTTTCCGCGCTTACCTCAACAGCATCGGTGACTCTCTGGTCATCGGCGAGGACGATGAGGCTTTCAAGGTCCACGTTCACACCGATATTCCCGGCAGCGCTCTCAACGAGGCCCAGAAATACGGCACTCTGGAGCTTGCCAAGATCGAGAATATGCGCACCCAGCACGAGGACCTGCTGGCAGGCCGCAAGGCTCAGAGCACCGACGATCTGGAACAGATCGAGAAGGAGCTGGAGGAGCAGGAGTGCGCCGTTGCCGCCCCCGAGAAGGAGTACGGCATCGTAACCGTGTGTGCAGGCGAGGGCATGGCAGCGCTCTTTAAGGAACTGGGTGCTGACGGTATCGTCACCGGCGGCCAGACCATGAACCCCTCCACCGAGGATATTCTCAAGGTGGTCAACAAGACCCCCGCTTCCACCGTTTTCGTGTTCCCCAACAACAAGAACATAATCATGGCAGCACAGCAGTGCCAGCCCCTCACCGAGAAGAAGGTCATCGTAATGGAGACCAAGACTGTTCCCCAGGGCATCTCGGCTCTCCTGAACTTCAACCCGGAGGAGAAAGAGCAGCTTCTGGTGGACGCCATGAACGAGGCCATCAAGAGCGTTCACACCGCCATGGTAACCTATGCAGCCCGCGACAGTGACTTTGACGGCCACACCATTCACGCAGGCGAGTACCTTGCCCTGCTGGACGGTGCTCTCATCGGCAGCTACACCAACCAGAAGACCCTGTTCAAGGAGCTGAGCTGGGCATTTGATGAGTACAGCCCCGAGTTTGTCACCGTCTACTACGGTGAGGATGCCAGCGAGGAGGATGCCAGCGAGCTTGCCCAGACCATCGAGGGCAACTTCTCCGACGCTGAGGTCAGCGTAGTCTGCGGCGGCCAGCCCGTCTACTACTACATGATCTCTATTGAGTAAAAAGCTTAAAGCCAAGAGGAAAATCCTCTTGGCTTTTTGTTATGCAAACACAACTGTGTATTCGGGAAATGCCGCCATGAAATTGACAATTATGGAGCGGAGCTTTTCCTCGGCCTGTTGGTAGATGCCCTTTTCTATGGCGCTCTTCAGTTCTTCCTGTTCAATATCGGCAAAGTACCCGATCACATCCTCAGAGCCGATGGGGTTGAGGATATTATTGTTGTCGGTACATTCCAGACCGTCCAGTTTTATGTAGTTATCCAGAACCCTGGGTGCCGGCAGATCAAAGATTATCAGCTTGTTTTCTTCATCCACGCTGTATCTAATCTCTGATATCTCATAGCCTACCTTGATAACACCGTTATACACAAGCTTTACCCGGTTGGTGGTGCCCGGAATGTTGATTCCCATCATCTGCCGGGTATTTTCTATGGTCTTTTCTCCGGAATACTCAAAGGAGCTGGTGGCGAGCTCCCCGATGGCAAGCAGCTTTTCCTCCACCTGAGCATCGCTGACTTTCAGCTTCTCCTTAAACTGCAGAGCTTCCTCCAACTGGGCGGTGACCTCCGACATCTGCTCGGCAAAGGCTATGTCCTTCTGCTCCAGTATATAATTCAGCCCCAGAGCGCAAATTGCCAGCAGCGCAAGGATAAGAATGAGGTTTCCAAAAAATCTTGCGATTTTTCTGCCAAGGCCACCCCTTTTCTTTTTTCTGGGGGCGCCGTCATTGAGCCCTGCGCAGTAGGCTCTGTCCTCCTCGGGTCTGATGGGTTCTCTCATTTCAAATCCCCCTTATATCCACGCAGTTATCAGAACCACCAGATAGAATATGCCCACGATGCCCACAAGACTGAAAATAAGTTTCAAAATAAACTTCATATCTCTTTCTCCCTATTTGATCCGGGAGTTTTTCTCATATGCCGCAATGACTGCTTCCATTACAGCCGAGCGGAAACCGCCCTTTTCCAGCGCACGCACCCCCTGAATGGTGGTGCCGCCGGGGGAGCAGACCTGGTCCTTCAAAAGGCCGGGGTGCTTGCCGGATTCCAGAATGAGCCTGGCAGAGCCTGCCACCATCTGGGCAGCAAACTCCAACGCCTGCGCTCTGGGCAGGCCGCAGGCAACGCCGCCATCGGCCAGTGCCTCAACGAACAGATCCACAAAAGCTGGGCCGCAGCCTGCAACAGATGAGCCCGCGTCAATGAGCTTTTCAGGCAGCTTCGAGAAACGCCCCGCCGCGGCCATGGCCTTGAGGAAAGTGTCCTCCTCTGCCTGAATCACACCTTCCCCGCAGGCATAGAGGGTCATACCCTCGCCAATGGCGCAGGGGGTGTTGGGCATGATGCGGATAACAGAGTAAGCCCCGCCTGCCATTTCCTGAATGTCTGCAATGGTCAGGGCCGCCGCCATAGTAACTAAGAAAAAGCGGTCCTTTCTTCCGGCAAGAACAGGCTTTATCTCCTCCAGCATGTCCGCCATCATCTGGGGCTTCACGCCGAGGAAGATGAAGTCCGCCGTCTGGGCAACTTCCGCATTTGTGCAGAGCTTGCCGCCGATTTCGTCTATTAATTTCTGGGCCTTTTCCGGGTGGCGGTTTGCCAGCAGAAGCTCGTTGCCGCCCTTTGCCGCCGCTCTTGCCAGAGCGCCGCCCATGTTTCCGGTGCCGATAAATCCAAGTACAGCCATATTTATGTCCCCCTTGTCGGTTTCTGCAATAATTCTACGATATTTAGCCCCATATTGCAACGGCCACTTTTTCTTTTACAAAAGCTATGTACAGTGTTATAATAGCTGCATCTTTATTCGGGAGGTGCCGCATGTACAAGCCCCTTGCAGATGAAATAAGACCCTCGTGCCTTGAGGATGTGGTCGGTCAGCGGCACATTCTGGGCGAGGATGGTTTGCTCAGCCGCATAGTCCGCAGCGGTCAGATCCCCAACATGATCTTCTATGGCCCCTCCGGCACCGGCAAAACCACGGTTGCCCGCATCATCGCCCGGCAGACCAACCGCACTCTGCGTAAGCTCAACGCCACCACCGCCAGCATCAGCGACATCAAGAATATCATAGACGAGCTGGACACCTTCCTCACCCCCGGCGGCGTGCTTTTGTATTTGGATGAGATTCAGTATTTCAACAAAAAGCAGCAGCAATCCCTGCTGGAATTTATAGAGGACGGGCGCATCACCCTCATAGCCTCCACAACCGAGAACCCCTACTTCTGCGTTTTCAACGCAATTTTGAGCCGCTCCACCGTATTTGAGTTTAAATCCGTCAGCCCCGCAGATGCCCAGCAGGCGGTGCTGCGCGCAGTCGATATAATGAATGAACGCAGAGAAGCTCCCCTGAGCCTTGAGGACGGGGTCATCCGCCGCATCTGCGAATCCTGCGGCGGCGATGTACGCAAGGCCATCAACTCCGTGGAGCTGCTGTTCTCCGCTGCGGCGGGGCGCAGTGAGATCGCCTTGGAGGATGCCGTTGCCATCTCCCAGCGCAGTGCCATGCGCTATGACAGAGACGGCGACACCCATTTTGACCTTTTATCCGCTCTGATGAAGTCCCTCCGGGGCTCCGACCCGGACGCGGCAGTTCACTATCTTGCAAGACTCCTGGAGGCAGGCGAGCTCACCGGCACCTGCCGCAGGCTTCTTTGCTCCGCCAGCGAGGACATCGGCCTTGCCTACCCCATGGCGGTGCCCATCGTCAAAGCCTGCGTGGATTCCGCCTTGCAGCTTGGTCTGCCGGAGGCTCGGCTGCCACTGGTGGAGGCCACCATTTTGCTGGCCACCGCCCCAAAGTCCAACTCCGCCTACATGGCCTACGCCAACGCCGAGGCCGATATAAAGGCCGGCAGGGGTATAGGCTTTCCAAGAGAGCTGCAGAATGTCCACGCTGACGGCACCGGCTTTGAGCGTGAGCAGGGCTATAAATACCCCCACAACTTCCCGGGCCACTGGGTCAAGCAGCAGTACCTGCCGGATGACATCAAAAATGCCCATTACTACGAATACGGCGACAACAAGACCGAGCAGGCCGCCAAGCGCTACTGGGAGGAGATCAAAAAATAATGGATATTCAGGTCGGAGACACTCTCACCATGAAAAAGCCCCACCCCTGCGGCAGCAAGGACTGGCAGGTTTTGCGCATCGGCGCGGATTTCAAGCTGCGCTGCTGCGGCTGCGGCCATGAGGTCATGGGCCCCAGAAGCAAGTTTGAGAAAAATGTAAAGCAGATAAAGCGATGAACTATGCCTACATTCTCCGCTGCTGTGACGGAACACTATACAGCGGCTGGACAAACGACCTTGAAAAACGGCTGAAGTCTCACAATGCCGGCAGGGGCGGAAAATACACCCGCAGCCGCCTGCCGGTGGAGCTTGTGTACTTCGAGGAGTTTGAGACAAAAAGCGACGCCATGCGCCGGGAGTATCAGCTCAAGCAGCTGAGCCGTGAACAAAAACTAAAACTAATAGAAAAAGCAGAGGGTTAAACCCTCTGCTTTTTAGTCTATAGTTACGCCTGTATCGCCGCCGGTGACGGTATAGGGGCCACCAATATCGCCCACAAGAATGTTCTTGTAGCCATACCGGGATGTGAGCTTGGCGCTGACACCGCTGCCCTCAAGGCTCACCTCTTCGCCCTTGACACCGTTCCAGCTGAACTGGCTGAAGCCTTCGCCGGGAACGGTTTTGTCGGTACCGCTGAGAGCCAGCACCGTGCCACCACTGACAAGGAGCTGGCCTCTGGGATTAAAGCCCAGCTTGTAGGCATCGATGAGCACATCGCCGCCGTTGATGGAGATATTGCCCTTGCCGGAATTTGCCTCGCCGGCCTGGATGCCGTCATGCATGGAGCGGACATATACCAAACCGCCGGAGATGTTCACATCGCCGATGCTGTCCACCGCATCCTCCTGAGCAAACAGGTTCACAGCGCCGCCGGTAATATCCAGTTTGCCGTCAACTTTTATGCCCTTGCTCACATTGGAAGTGAGACTGAGCTCTCCGCCGCTGATGCTGATGTCCCCATTGCACTGCATAGCGTGATCTTCAGCATAAACCTTTAAGTCGCCGCCGGTAACACTAAGGGTATTATTTGCCTTGATACCCTTGCAGCTCTCTTTGTCGGGATCACCGGTGGTTCTGACCTCGACACTGCCGCCGCTGATGTTAAGCTCAGTCTCGGCGGAAATTCCGTCACCCACCGCGGTGACAACCAGGCTTCCGGCCTCTACGCTGATATAGCCCTTGCCCTCTTTATCCGTGGTTGTGGACTTGACACCGTCATTTCCCGCATCGATAGTAATGCTGCCTCCCTTGATCTCCACAGAGTCGGAACCCCGCAGGCCGTTGTTCACCGCGGTAATGCTGATGTTTCCGCCCTTCACATCAAGGTCATTTTTGCAGGCGATGCCGTTATTGATGTAGCCTGTAACAACCAGGCTTGCATCGTCCCCGCCCTTGATGCTCATATCGTCCTCGGCATACAGTACAGCTCCTGAGCTGTTGCCGTCAGGCTTCATGGCCGCGGTGCCGGAGGTCAGGCGGTTTTCCCCACTGAAGCGGAGCTTCAGATCCTTGCCGTTCTTAATGTGGATGGCAGGGCCGGAGAGATTGGTGATGCTTGCGTTGTCCAGAGTCAGCTTCAGCTCCATGCCCTCACCGGGGACATCGACCACTATCTGACCGTCGCTGAGCTTGCCGCTGACAGTGTAGCTTCCGGGCTCGGAAATGGTGACTGTGCTGCCGCTGACAGCCATGCCGCTGCCGGAAATTTCTACGCTGCTGCCATTTAGTACGATGGTGTTGTCGGCAGTCGGCTCAGGGACTGCGGTTTCTGCGGGTGCAGGCTGCTCGCCGCAGGCCGCAAGCTGGCTCAGCATAAAAAGGGACAGTGCTATGCAGATAAATCTTTTCATCTTATATGAGCTCTCTTTCAACTTCTCTGCCGCACATAATGTTCAGATTGCCGTTGCGGCAGCGCAGATCGTCGATGAACTGCTTGCTCTTACTGCTGTCTTTCAGCTGGATCTGGTAGGTCAGCTCAAAAAGAGTACCCATGTTGGTGGTCCTTACCTTTACCAACTCGCAGCTGCGGGTATACTTGTCAAAAAGATCGTCAAACAGCCCCTCATAGTCCATATTCTCGGGAATTGTGATCTTCAGCTGGCGATAGCTGTTGCCGCTGCCGCCGAAAGAAGTCCTCTTCATGCAAAATTCGAAGATTGCAATGATGATGAAGAAGATGACCGCAAAGCCCACATAGCCCATGCCGCAGGCAAGGCCGATGGCCACCGAATAGAACAGACCCGTTATCTCCTTAGCGCTGCCAACCGCGCTGCGGAAGCGAACCATTGCAAAGGTGCCTGCCACAGCGAGACCCGCACCGATATTGCCATTGACCAGCATGATGACCAGGGTGACCACAGAGGGCAGCATGGCGATAGACTGGGCCCATGAGCCGGAATGGTGGGCTCCGGCATTAAAAACAAGAGATGCCAGCACGCCCAGAATTATGGAGGTAAATATGCATATAAGAAAAGCTGTCAGTGTGATCTCGGTGGAAATTACGCTGCTAAGCATGGAAAATCACTCCGTTAAAATATTTTTCTAGAATCGCGTGTTTATAACAATTGCCGTATTTTGAATAGCCCTGAGGGAAGATCTCCAGTTCGCTGAGCATGCCTGCCAGCCACATAGGTGCTGCTCCCGGGATCTTTATCTCCATGAGCACCTGCCCATCCTCCAGCAAAGGCTCTCCAAAGCTGCCGCTGGTCAGGTGGAGATCATTCTCTCTCCAGCGGATATTCCTGTCAAAGGTGATGCGCAGCTCCCTGTCGTCCTTTGCCCGGTAGGCAAGGCGGTCACAGGCGATGAACACCTTGGGCACCGGGTGGTTCTCATGCATGAACCAATCGATCTCCCGGGTCATCTGGCTGTCCACCGGCGCGGCGGTTTTGCCGGAAAGATAGTTTTCCGCCTCCCGGGCAGTCATGGATACTCTGCGTTTATAGACAATGCCCTTGAACTTCTTTTTAAGCTCCACAAACACCCTGCCGTCGGCTCTGGGCACATTATAACTTCTGACCCTTAATTTTTCCTTGTATACAGGCTTTTCTATGGAATGGCGGATGAGACTGTACTCATCATCGTCATAATAGATGCTGCAGACTGTGCTTTTGAAAAAATCATCGGGCTCTATGTACTGCTCCATGCGCTGCCAGAGTTTTTCAAATTTCTCGGCAGACAGGAGATACTTCTTTTCATAGCGCTTGAAAGTAAGCTTGGTTTCACCCATAGCATCACTCCTTGTTGATCATTCGCCCAAAAGCTGGCCGAAATAGTGCTCCCGCTGTTCATTGCTCAGCTCCAGCAGCTCACACAGCGTGTCCACATTGTGCTTGGGCCAGTTCCAGTCATAAAAATACTCTCTGAGATTCTGCACCGTGCCTTCCCACGCCTCGTAGCTCATGCCATAGCGCGCATAGTCCCGCTGAACCTCCGGGGCAATCTGGGCAGCAAGTCTGTCGATCTCTGCCACCACGTTTTCATTGGTCAGGGTGGTGCTGAGAAGCTGGGCCGTGCGATTGAGGAATCTGTCCACAAACTCCTCGTTCACAAGCAGAGTGTTTATGAGCTTGCCGTAGTTGCGGGCGGTCAGACTGTAAGCGAAGAGAATGTTGTTGAAATTATTGTCGGGCGAGAAGAAGGCCGCATCCAGATCGTAGAACATCAGCCGCCACTTGCCGTCATTTTCCAGGGACCTGCAGTAGCGCAGGTTGCCGGAGCTGAGATCCGGATTCGCGCAGAAGCCCTCAAGAATCATCCAGTCAATAAGGCTGTCCACATCCATTACGGAACAGAAATACTCATAGTTTTCAGGCAGGGACATGTCATTTTCATAGCAGAAGCTGAAAACTTCCTGATACAGCGGGCTGTCATCGCTAAACACGGCTTCTTCAACGATCACGCTGTCCCGGCTGACCCCGGCCAGATTTGCATAGTGCTGCTCGTTGGCCTTTTCCATCAGGTTGTAGATCCCCATGTACTCTCCGTCCACATACAAAACGCAGTATTTGGAGCGCTGTGTGATAACGCTGTCAGAGGATGCCAGGCACAGGTTCTGACAAAGCTCATTGCGGATTATTGCGTGGTAATAATCCTGTCCGGAGCGAAGCACCAGATTGGTGAAACTGGTGACTCCGCCGCCGTAGATATCATAGTTCAGCTCTTCCTGACCATAGGAGCCGCGAAAGCGCAGGCTCATGTTCTTTTTGGGAAGTATCAGGCTGGTATCGCCATGCATTTTCACGCCGCAGGGAATGGTAAAGCCTCCATCCTCCTCATACAGCGAGAGGCTGGCCGGGAGCTCTGTGTTCTTCCTGCCCACATTGTACATCTCGTTGAAGGCCCACTGGTCATCAGACACAAGGCTGAGTACCGGCAGGCTGTGCTCTTCGTTTATAATATAGCTGAGAGTAAGTGTCCTGCTGGGCATGGCTCCCTCTTCAACGCATACCGCCCGGACAATGCCTGTGCTCCCGATCTCAAAGGGCTCCTCATAAAGCTTTGACTTTTCCGTGGGAACAGAGCCGTCAGTGGTGTAATAGATTTTTCCGCTGCCCTGAAGGCCCACGCTCACAGAATCTACGCCGTTGAAAACACCGTCCGCACTGAGGGCTGTTGGCGTTTCAGATACTTTTCTGTATCCCTGACCGGGTTTTGAGTATGGGTCGGTGCCATAGAAATAGAACCAGCCCTCCTGCCCATCCATGCGGCCATAGCTGCAGTCATAGGGGATGTTCTTCAAAGACACACAGTCAATGAGCCTGCCCTGCGCATCGCTGAGATAGAGCTGTTCATTGGTGGAATCCAGACCGAAACCGGCAATTACAAGGCTTTGGTCTGCAAGCTCCTCATCACAGCAGACAATGATGCTCTTCCCCGGCGCCAGACTGCCTTTGGGGAAGTTCCAGAGCTTGTAGTCATTATGGTCATCAGACAGATAAAAGTCTGAAAGCTCCACCGTTTCGGACGAAATGTTCTTTATCTCCACCCAGTCAGAATCCTGAAGCTCACCGGAGCGGTTATCCACTGCGGCTCTGTTTATCCGCAGCGGCCCTGCCGCAAGCTGGCTGCACTGCCACTGCTGATAGTATTCAAAGCTGTTGGGATAGCCGGGGGTGGGGTAAATGCTCAGTTCATAGATGCCTTCTTCGTTGAGGCGCACAACTGAATCTGCTTCATCGGACAGGCTGGGAGCGGTGCTCAGCAGATTGCCTCGCTCGTCGTACAGAAAAAGGCTCTCTCCCTCAGAAATGGAAAAATCAGTGTGCAGACTGCCGGGTCTGTCCTTGCCATCGGCATAAACAATAATCCTTGCCCCGGCTGCAAGCTCCACAGCGGGAAACTCCCAGCCTTCCTCGTCCTCATCATCGGAAATTCTCCAGCCGCTCAGGTCAACAGAAGCATCGGAATAGTTTTCAAGCTCTATCCAGTCGGAAAAATCCCCGTCTTCATCTCTCAGACAGCTGCGGTTTTTGCTCATCAGCTCGCTGATGCGGACTTTATCTGTACCGGGAGCCTTTTCCACGGTCACAGTCCCGGTTGTTTCCGGCTGGGGGGTGACTGTTTCTGTTTCCGCCTGGCTGCAGCCGCATAATACAGTGGCGGACAAAAGCAGGCTTGCCAGAACAATTATTTTGTTTTCTTTAAATCCTTTTCGTTCCAGCATGGGTTTCCTTCTTTAAACATAATAATTCATGATATTATACGATAAAAACCGCGGCCCTGTCAACAAAGCCCGCATTGCTATTTTTTCATTGCTTTGGTATAATGCTGAGAGGATAAAAAACGGGAGGCGCACATGAAGGATATACTTATGATAGGCACCGGCGGAACCATCGCCTCCGGCATGACCGCAGAGGGCCTCAGCCCGGAGCTGACTCCCGCCCAGCTTCTTAAATATGTGCCCGCCATTGAGGGTCTGTGTAATGTGGACTGTATTTCTCTTTTCAGCATCGACAGCACCAACATCACCCCCAGGCACTGGCTGAAAATCACCGCAGCCATCAGGGATAATTACGATAAATACGACGGTTTTGTCATAAGCCACGGCACCGATACCATGGCATACACCGCCTCCGCCCTTTCATACATGGTTCAGGGCTCCGGAAAGCCCATTATAATCACCGGCGCCCAGAAGCCCATCAACTTTGACTCTACGGATTCCAAAATAAACCTTATGGACTCCTTTACCTGTGCCTGCTCGGATGAGCTGTCCGGTGTTTGCATAGTGTTTAACGGCAGAGTAATTCTCGGCACCCGCGCCAGAAAGACCTGCTCAAAAAGCTATGCCGCCTTTTCCAGCATCAATTACCCGGATCTTGCCATTTTGCATGACCACAGACTCATGTGCTATATCTCCCCCAGCAGTCTGCCCCGGCCCATTTTCTGCGATAAGCTCAATGAGAACATCGGCCTTATCAAAATGGTACCGGGCACCGACTTTGAGCTGCTGGAGTTCATGCTGGAGAGAAAGGACGCTCTCATAATCGAGTGCTTCGGTGTCGGCGGCCTGCCTTCTTACAGCGATGACAAGCTCTTCGAGGTGATCCGCCACTATACCGACAGGGGCAAGTTTATAATAATGACCACTCAGGTTCAGAACGAGGGCTCTGACCTTTCCGTTTACAGCGTTGGCAACCGGCTCAAGGGCAACAAAAATGTGCTCGAGGGCTTTGATATGACCACTGAGTCTGCCTATGCAAAGCTGATGTGGATACTGGGCCGGACAAAAGACAGCGATGAAGTCAATCGCCTTTTCTACACTCAGGTCTCTCACGACATTCTTCACCGAGGTTAATGGATGAAAACTGTTGCAATCATAGGCGGCGGTGCTTCCGGTATTATGGCAGCGCTGACCGCGGCAAAGGACAAGGATAATAAGGTCGTTCTCTTTGAGCGGCAGCAGCGCATCGGCAGAAAGCTGCTTGCCACAGGCAACGGCCGCTGCAACCTGACAAATGTGGGCGCTGCCATTGAAAACTACCACAGTGAGCAGCCTGAATTTGCCTCTTCCGCGCTGGAGAAATTCAGCCCTCAGGACACTTTGGACTTTTTCCACGAGCTGGGTCTGCTGACCGTTACGGAATATGGCGGCAGGGTCTACCCTCTTTCAAACTCCGCCAACAGCGTGCTGGATGTACTGCGCCTGGCTCTGGACAAGGCCGGTGTTGAGCAGCGCTGCTCCTGCCCGGTTCGGCAGCTTCTCAGAAGCGGCAGCGGCTATGAACTGCACACCGATGAGGGCCGGCTGAAGGCCGATTATGTCATAGTTGCCTGCGGCGGCGCCGCCGGCGAAAAGCTGGGCGGTGTCCATGACGGCTATGAGCTTTTGAAAGCTCTGGGGCACAAACGCACAAAGCTTTATCCCTGCCTTGTTCAGCTCATCTGTGAGGGGGACTACCCCAGAGCACTGAAAGGCGTGCGCTGCGACGGCGCGGTAAAGCTCATGCAGGGCGAGGACATTATCGCCCGGAGCAGTGGTGAGATCCAGTTTACCGAGACCGGAATTTCCGGCCCGGCCGCTTTTGATATCTCCCGTGCCGCCGCCAAGGACGGTGAGGGTGCCTGCGTTTATATGGATTTTTTGCAGGACTATTCCTGCGCCGCCCTTGAAGCCATGCTTTTAAAACGGCAGGAGCGGCACCCTGAGCTGGAGGCTTCCGAGCTTTTCACGGGTATGCTCCACAACCGTCTTGGCCGAATGATAGTTAAGTACTGCGGCTTTTCCGCAGCCCGTCCCCTTTGTGAGCTGAGCCGCGAAGACCTTCTGAAAGCTGCCCGCATAAGCAAGGCCTTCCCCCTGCGCCTGAAAGGCACCGAGGGCTTTGCCAACGCACAGGTGACGGCAGGCGGCATAAAAGTGAGCGGTATAAATCCGGACACTATGGAGAGCTGGTTTATGCCGGGGCTTTTTGTGTGCGGCGAACTTTTGGATGTGGATGGAGACTGCGGCGGATATAATCTGCAGTGGGCATGGGCCAGCGGACATCTGGCAGGGAGGCTCGGAAAATGATACTGGTACGAAATATAAAGCTTCTCCCCAAAGAGGATGAGGCAAAGCTCAGGGTAAAGGCGGCAAAGAAGCTGCGTGTAAAGCCTGAGCAGATAAAAAGCATCAAATACATAAAGAAGTCTCTGGACGCCCGGCGCAAGGAGGATATCCACTATGTCTGCACCATTGCGGTAAAAGTGGACGCCGCCGAGGAGAAAGTCATAAAGCTTGCAAAGAGCGCAGATGTGGCGAAATATCAGCCCATCGCCTATGATATTCCCAGCGTTGAAAACGCAGAATCCCCCATTGTGGTGGGTTTTGGCCCCGCGGGTATTTTCGCGGCTCTTGTTCTGGCAAAGGCCGGTGCAAGGCCCATTGTGATCGAACGCGGCCACGAGGCTCTGGTACGCAAGGCCTGCGTTGAAAACTTCAAGGCCAACGGCAAACTTGACCCCACTTGCAATATCCAGTTCGGTGAGGGTGGTGCAGGCACCTTTTCCGACGGTAAGCTTAACACCGGCGTTAAGGACAGACGCATGGAATGGATGTTCAGCCAGTTTGTGGAGCATGGCGCGCCGGAGAACATCGCCTATGACGCCAAGCCCCACATAGGCACCGATATTCTCATAGATGTCGTCCAGAACATCCGCAAAAAGATCATCTCTCTGGGCGGCCAGGTGTTTTTTGCCACCAAGCTTGAAAGGCTCATCATAGAAAACGGCAAAATCAATGGTGTTGAAGTTTCCGACAAACACGGCAATCTCAGCCGGATCCCATGCAGCAAAGTGATCCTTGCTTTGGGTCACTCCGCAAGAGACAGCTTTGAAATGCTCCACAATCAGGGGGTGCCCATGGAGCCCAAGGCTTTTTCCATGGGTGTGCGCATAGAACACCTGCAGAAAGACATAAATACCGTACAATACGGCGAGGCCTGCGATGCCCTGCCTGCGGCAGACTATTCTTTGAACATCCATCTGCCGGACGGCACCAGCGCATACAGCTTCTGCATGTGTCCCGGCGGCCATGTCATCGCTGCCGCCTCGGAGCTGCAGGGCGTTGTGACCAACGGCATGAGCTATTCAAGGCGCGACAATGTGAACGCAAACTCCGCTCTGCTTGTAACGCTCAATGTGGAGGACTTCCCCGGCGAGGGAGTGCTGGCAGGCATGTACTGGCAGCGGGAAATCGAGCAGACCGCCTTCAAGAAGGCCGGCAGCAATTACCACGCCCCTGCCCAGCTGGTGGGAGACTTCCTTGCGGGCAAGGCCAGCACAGGCCCCGCCTCTGTCAGCCCCAGTTATGAGCCGGGAGTTACCTGGTGCGATCTCCACGATGTGCTGCCGGAGCGCATTACTTCCGTTTTGGAAAACGCAATCCCCGAGCTGGGAAAAAAGCTGCCCGGCTTTGACTTTGCCGATGCTGTCATGACGGCTCCGGAGACCCGTTCTTCCTCTCCGGTGCGTATTCTCAGAAATGAAAATCTCTGCTCTGATATAAAGGGTCTCTATCCCTGCGGCGAGGGCGCCGGCTATGCGGGCGGTATTTCCTCTGCGGCGCTTGACGGTATGCGCTGTGCCGAGGCCGTCCTGCGGGATATGGTATAAAACCAAGACTATTTTTAACTTAAAAATTTGTAAAAGGACTGTGTATAAAAACACAGTCCTTTCAGCTTGTCAAAAAAGTCCAAAAGGTCTTTTTTGACAAGCTGAACAAGAGTTTTTGAAAATCCTTTCTGGGGCGGCTGTCAGCCATCCGCAAATAAAAAGGCAGCCTCCCGAAGGAGACTGCCTCAAAACTATATGTTTTATTATTCTGCTTAGCTGATGGTCCATCTGAGCAGGCGGGTCTTCAGTTTTTCGAACAGAGTCATAACAATGACCAGAACGATAACCATGAAGATGAAGCCCATCCATACCTTGTTGAACAGACCGAAGTCGGAGTAGAGCTTGACATAGTAGCCCATACCGGAGGTGGCGCCGTACATCTCAGAGTAAACCAGCATGATGAAGGTGTTACGCAGAGCGTTTACGAAGCCGCCCAGAATGGTGGGGCTTGCTGCGGGCAGAATAACCTTGAAGAACTTCTTCATACCCTTGAGTTCAAGGGTTGCCGCCTTGTCCAGATAGCCCTTATCGATGGTCTGAATGCCGGTGATGGTGGCAAACAGAGTGGCCCACAGGGTGCTGTAAACGATCAGGATGATGGATGCCATACGCAGGGTAGGAGCCAGCATCAGAATGAAAGGAGCCAGCAGAATTGCGGGAACAACGCTGAAGGTGTAGATAACAGGGTGCAGTGCTTCTCTTGCCTTTTTGTTCATACCCAGGAAGGTACCAAGGGTGAGAGCTATGAGCAGAGCAATAATGATGGAAGGAATCATCAGCTCGAATGATGCCAGCATATTGGGAATAAGCAGGTGCTTATCCGACATAAAGGCCTTTCCGATGGAACTGACCTTGGGGAACAGGTAAGAGAGAGCTCTGCCACTCTCTGTAGCAATATAATACCAAAGTGCCAGACCGGTAAAAATCAGGATTGTGACCCAATATTTCTTAAAAAAAGCCTTTATCTTACTCATTACATTTACTCCCTTTACATTACACGCTTTTCAGCGTCTGAAACCTACTTACAGTAAAGTCAGATTACTTATTCCACTCGTTGTAGAAGTCCTTCATACCCTGAATGAATTCAGCATCCTCTGCGCCGTACAGTGCCTCGTACTGATCCAGAGCCTGCTCATACAGGTCGGTGTTGATGTGGTCGTTGATGTCGATGTTCTTTGCGTTCTCATCCAGGAAGCCGGTAGCATCCAGAATGTTCCATGCGCGGACGATACCGTTGCGCAGAGGATCGAGGGTGGGCTTGTAGTGCTCGTCGAGCATGAATGCTTCAACAACTTCTACCTCAACGCCCTGAACTGCTGCGAGGATAGCGGGGCAAGCTTCCTTGTTGCTCTCGTAGTAGCTCTGTGCGCGCAGGAGAGCGCGGAGGATAGCCTTGATGGTGTTGGGGTTGTTGTTAACAAACTCGGTGCTGGACTCCATGCGGCAGCAGGAGTAGTTGGGCATGATGTCGCCATGGTAAGCAACGATCTCAACCTGGCCCTCTTCGACCAGCTGCTTTACGGGGTAGTTCTGGCTGGTGCCAACCAGAGCGTACTTGAGCTCGCCGCGCATGAGAGCTGCCAGAGCGTCGTTGTAGTTGAGGGACTGGAACTCAGCTACAGACAGGGGATCCTCGTAGCCCAGCTCCATCAGAGCGCCGGTGATTGCAAAGTAGTTGGGCTTAACGCCGATCTTCTCGCCAACGAGAGACTCAACGCCGTTCCACTCGGTGCCGGGCAGAGCGATGATGGGCATGCAGCCCTGAACCATGTGGCCGCCCCAGATAGTGAGGTCAGCGCCGGCTGCGATGAATGCCAGGGGGTCAGCGGTGCCTGCGTTGGTGCAGATGTCGACCTGACCGGACTGGAGCAGGGTCAGCATATCGGTGTTGTTGGTAGCCTGAACGAACTCAACCTCGATGCCTTCGTCAGCCAGGTAGCCGTTCTCAAGTGCGATAGCCCACAGGATGTTGCCGGAGCCGCCCCAGTTCAGGCGGATCTTGTTCAGCTCGGGAGCTTCTCTAACCAGCTCGGGGTAGGTCTCGGACCAAGCGTTGAAGCCGCCCTCGAGGGTCCAAACCTTGCTCATGTCGTAGCCGATAGCGGACAGAGCGTTGGTAGCAGCCTGAGCGTAGCGCTTGCCGGAGTAGCAGATCAGGATGATCTCCTTGTCAAGGCCCTTGGTAGCCTCGGTCATGGTCTTCTGGCCAGCGGCAGCATCGCCTTCCTTAGCAGCGTCCATGTCGTATGCCAGAGCACCGGGGATAGAGGAAACGCTGGAGTCGGCAGCCTTGCGGATGTCGAAGAATACGTATGCGTCGTTGTTCAGAAGCTCTTTTGCCTCTGCGGGGGTCTTGTACTGCATTGCTACATCAGCGGTGGCCTCAGTAGTGGTTGCTTCGGTTGTAGTGGTGGTGGTAGTAGTGGTGGTAGTGGTAGAGCTGGAGCCGCATGCTGCCATGCCAAGTACCATCACTGCAACCAGAAGCAGGGACAGGATCTTCTTCATGTTGACTCTCCTTAAAAAAGTTTTTTATGCTAATAACGGAAGATCTTCCGGTATTGCTGAAATAATTACTCCTCGATGTGGCTTGCAACATCCTTGTTGATCTGGCGGATCAGCTCGTTGCGCAACTTCATCATCTCGATATCCTCGAAGAGGGTATCGCGGCCGGGCTTTTTCTCCAGAGGAATGGACACATCGTAGATAACATTACTGGGAGACTGACCCAGAACACAGATACGGGTGGACAGCAGCAGGGCCTCGTCAACATCGTGGGTGATGAAGAACACGGTCTTCTTCTGCTCCTGGCTGGACCACAGCTCAAGGACCATGTCCTGCAGGGTTGCGCGGGTGACAGCGTCCAGAGCGCCGAAGGGCTCGTCCATCAGCAGAACGGGGGGATCGATGCTGAATGCCTGAGCGATGGCGCAGCGCTGCTTCATGCCGCCGGACAGCTCCTTGGGCAGCTTATTGAAGGTATCCTCCTTCAGGCCGACACTGAGGATGGCATTCTTGGCGATTTCCCTGAGCTCCGGCTTTTTCTTATCGGGATACTTCTGCTTGAGAGCGAGGACGATGTTCTCACCTGCGGTCATCCAGGGGAAAAGGCCATAGTTCTGGAAGACAACGCCTCTGTCCAGACCTGCGCCCAGAATGGGCTCGCCGTTCTGAAGGATCTCGCCGGTGGTGGGCTTTTCCAGACCTGCCAGCAGACGCAGCAGAGTGCTCTTGCCGCAGCCGGACTGGCCCAGCAGGCAGACGAACTCGCCCGGATTGACAACAAGGTTAATGTCCTTAAGGATCAGTTTCTGCTTTTTATCATCGGGATAAGTAAAAGAAAGATCCTTGATAGTAGTTTCGTACATTATTTGTGTCCCTCACTTCTGTTTCTTATTGGGTATCATTGTCCTGGTACCAGGACAATGCAAGAGGCGCCTCTTGCATGCTCTTTTTCTTTAATTGTTAGATTGCTTTCCGACAAAATGGGCTGTTTTCTCATCAATTCCTAGCGATTGTATCATGTTTAAAATCGCTTGTAAATAGTTTATTAACACATTTTTAGTCAATTTTTTTGAAATATTGGATGTTTTTGCTTTTCATTTGTTGATTTTGTCAATCAGTGGTGAAGCATTGGCATCATAGCTTAATTGTGCATTAAAAAATCGCCTTGATTTTATCAAGGCGATTCTAAGGCGGGTTTATTTTTTGTGCTTCAGCTTCATGAAAAGCCGGGGGGCGATTTTACCCGCGGCAGCCACCATGCGGAAGCAGAACAGGTTGAGCCCAACGCTGCCGCTGCGCACTACCGTGCCCAGCAGTTTTACAGGCAGGCCGCCGGCGGAGTCCTTTGTGCGGCGCAGCACCCGCTCATCGCTTATGACGGAGCGGACAAACGCTTTTTTCTCTCCATTGCTCAGTTTGCAGGAGGGCGTGAACAGATTGGTCAGGCAGGAGAAAATACTCTTTGCAAACATGTAACGGAAAACGCTCTCATCCTGCACGGAATATTTTTGGCACAGCTTCTCAACGCGCCGGTCTATCTCAAGGCAGACGGCAAACTTCTTGTCATAGAAGCGGCTTATAAGGCTCTCGCCCTGCTGCATGATGTAGAGATACTTGCAGTCCGGCAGCACGCAGATATCCGGCTGCTGCTCCAGACAGTCGAAGATGAAGAGCCTGTCCTCACCCCAGCGATAGTCGGGAAACCGAACATCGGCTTTTCGTATGATATCCGCGCTGTAAAGCTTGCCCCAGACCTGATTGAGGAGATTTGCCTTATAGAGATCCGCAAAATGCGCTCCCATGGTATCGGAGGCAATAAACTGCCCGGGCTCACAGTAGTCGCGGCGGCTGCCGTCGGCGGAGACAATGGTGAAGCCCATGATTACAAGCTCCGCACCCCGCTCCACCCCCTGCATGGCATATTCAATGGCGTCGGGCAGCAGCTCATCATCAGAGTCAATGAACATGAAATAGTCTGTATCCGCACTTGCTGCGGCAAGGCCACGGTTTCTTGCCGCGGCAGGTCCGCCGTTTTCAACGGTCATGGGTTTAAGGCGGCTGTCCTTTTCGGCAATGGCCGCCAAAACCGCGGCGGTGGAATCCTTTGAGCCGTCATCCACAACAATAAGCTCCAGATTCTCATAGGTCTGAGAGAGCACGCTGCCCACGGAACGGGAAACAAAGCCCTCGGCATTATATGCCGGCATTATGATCGATACTTTTGCGCTCATCGCTGCTCCTCCCCTACGCTGTGATAAAATTCAAGAAAGAACTCATACATGGGCATGAGCTCCTGATAACAGTCCGCCAGAATGTACGGCAGCTTCCTGCTGAGCACATCGCCGCCGAAGTCAAAGCTGCACTCAACTCCCAGCCGCTTGCGGTTATACCACTTGTTTATAAGCTCCCCGTGGTCGCCCTTGGGGCGGCGGTATTCCTCGCCGGTAACGCGGAAGTTTTTGTTCTTGTCTACAGCCTTTGCAAGGCGTTCAAATCTGGCGGGGTTTGCGTCCACCATTCGGCGAAAGGCCGCCATGTGCTCCGGTGTCGCACTGTAAAAGCCCATGCCGTAGCTGTAATCAGCCGCGCCCAGCTCGAACCAGAACATGGGCCCCTCCAGCAGCGCGTCGCTGCTCTTTATGGAGAACCACAGGTGATCCTTATATGGGCCCCGGCCAAAGAGGCGGCGGGCATCCCTGTAAATGCGGGATATGTGCAGGCGGCAGTCCTTATCCGGAAAGCGCTGCTGCATAAGCTCAAGGGTGTCGGCAGCTAAAGCCTTGAAGGGTATATTGATAAGAGTTTCAAATTCCTGCTTGTGTTCCGAAAACCAGGGGCGCTCATTATTGAAATTCAGTTCCCAGAAAAAGTCGCTTGCTTTTTGTGTGAAACCTGTAAACATCCTCGATCACCTCATATTGCAGCCAATTCTAACATACTTTATTTGTCGGGGCAAGTGCCCCTCTTCTGTACAAGTAAATGCGAAAGTGGTATAATTTGATACTAATATCTCCCGGGAGGTGTATCTTAATGAAAATACTTATCGCCGGGGCCGGAAAGATCGGCTGTTCCATTGCCGAAATTCTTTCCCACGAGGGCCATGAAATAAGTGTGATCGACCAAAATCCCGACACCATTGCCTCGGTTTCGAACAAGCTTGATGTGCTCTGCTTCGAGGGCAATGCCGCCAATCCTCAGGCGCTTGTGGAGGCCGGTGCCGCCCGGGCGGATCTTGTGATTGCGGTCTCCGAAAAGGATGAAGTTAATATGGTCTGCGCCATTGTCGCCCGCAAGCTGGGTGCGGCTCACGCCATAGCCAGAGTCCGCGACCCGGAATATCTGAGCCAGCAGCACTTTTTTGCCGACACTCTGGGCCTTTCCCTGATCGTCAATCCCGAATTTGAATGCGCGCAGGAAATTTCCAGAATACTACGTTTCCCCGGAGCCGTGCGGGTGGACACCTTTTCAAAGGGCCGCATGGAGATCGTGGAATACCGGGTCTGCCCCGATGACCGGCTGCTTGGCCTGCAGCTGAAGGAGCTGCCCGCTCTCTTTGGCGCAAAGGTTCTGGTGAGCCTTGTGGAGAGAGACGGGGACGCCATAATCCCCAAGGGCAGTTTTGTTTTGAAGCAGGGTGACAGGCTGAGCATCTCCGGCTCTGCCGATCAGCTGAAAAAATTTTTCTCGGCTCTCGGCCACAGCTTCAAAAGAGTTCGCCGGGCCATCATCGTGGGCGGAGGCAGAATATCCGTCTACCTTGCCCGGCAGCTGCACGAGGCGGGTATCTCCGTTACGGTAATTGAGCAGGACCGTGATCGCTGTCACGCCCTCTGCGAGCTCATACCCCACGCCCACATAGTCTGCGGCGATGCCGGCAACAGTGAGGTTCTGAGGGAAGAGGGCATTGCCTCGGCAGATGCCTTTGTCTCCCTCACAGGAAATGACGGCGTCAACATCGTCAGCTCCATGTACGCCAAAACTCAGGGAGACATGAAGATCGTCACCAAGGTCAACCGCGCCCATTACCTTGATATTCTGGACGACTTCGGCCTTGAAAGCGTGGTCACGCCCCGGGAGCTGGTGACCCAGCAGCTCGTCCGCTATGTGCGTGCTATGGACAACTGCCCGGGCAGCGGAGTTCTGTCCCTCTACCGCCTTGCCGAAGGCAAGGTGGAGGCCCTGGAATTTAAGGTGGACGAAAGCTCCGGATGTGTGGGCATACCGATTTCCCGGCTCAGGATCAAAGCAGATGTGATCATATGTGCTCTTATCCGGAAAAACGGCTGCATTATCCCCGACGGCAGCACCATCATAAAACCGGGGGATCACGCCGTTATTGTCTGCCGGGCCGGTAAGCTCAGCAGTCTTGACGAGATCATAGAGGTGAAATAATGAATTTTGCCATTATATGCCGGACCTTAAGCAATATTCTGCTGATACTGTCAGCTCTCATGCTGCTGCCGCTGGCGGTGGGGCTCATATACGGCGAAAATATACTGAACTTTGCCATAACCATTGCCCTTACGGCAGGCATAGGTTTTGTCCTGTCGCTGGCAAAGCCTGTCAGCCGCAGTCTGTTTGCCAGAGAGGGTTTTATTATTGTGGGTCTGGCCTGGATACTCATATCAGCGCTGGGCGCCCTGCCCTTTGTTATCAGCGGCAGCATACCCAATTATATTGATGCCTTTTTTGAAACCGTTTCCGGCTTTACCACCACAGGCGCCTCCATTATTAGCAATGTGGAGCTGCTGCCCAGAGCTGAGTTGTTCTGGCGCAGCTTCACCCACTGGCTGGGCGGCATGGGTGTGCTGGTCTTTGCCTTTGCCATTCTGCCGCTGAGCGGAGATCACTCCATGCACATCATGCGGGCAGAGGTTCCCGGCCCCACCGTGGGCAAGCTGGTCCCCCGGACGCGAAAGACCGCCCGGATCCTGTACGCCATTTACCTTGTTCTGACTCTTGTTCAGACTGTTTTTCTGATGTTCGGCGGTCTGAGCCTGTATGACGCACTGCTGCACGCCTTTGCCACGGCAGGCACCGGCGGTTTCTCAAACTATGCCGCAAGCGTAGGGCATTTTGACAGTGCGTATGTGGAGATGGTCTGCGCCGTTTTCATGTTCATTTTCTCGATAAACTTTAATCTGTATTTTCTCATCCTGATCGGCAGACCGCTGCAGGCTCTGAAAAACGAGGAGCTTCGCTGGTTCGGCATCATCGTTGCCGGTGCCACGCTGGCCATCGCTTGTGGCATAAGAGAAATGTACGGCAGTTTTCTCACTGCCCTGCGCCACGCTTTTTTCAATGCAGCTTCAATTATCAGCACCACAGGCTTTTGCACCGTTGACTTCAATACATGGCCGGAGTTTGCCAAGTGGCTGATAATTCTGCTGATGTTCTGCGGTGCCTGCGCTGGAAGCACCGGCGGCGGTCTGAAAGTTTCCAGAATTGCCATTTTGCTTAAAGCCGCCATCTGCGAAATCCGGCACACCGTGCGTCCTCGCAGCGTTAACCGTGTGCGCATGGACGGCAAGCCTGTTTCAGATCAGAGCATACATACCGTTTTGGTTTTCTTTGTGCTCTATATCTGCCTGCTGCTTTTGTCCGCATTTATCATTTCCTTTGACGGGCTGGATGTGACCACCACATTTACCGCTGCCCTCACCTGCATCTCCAATGTGGGTCCCGGCCTTGGTATGGTTGGCCCTGCCGGCAATTTTGCCGTCTTTTCACCGCTTTCGAAGCTGGTGCTGTCCATGGCTATGCTTTTCGGCAGGCTGGAAATCTATCCTCTTATTATCCTGTTTGCCCGCAGCACATGGAAACGCTGAGAGAATTATATTATGCAGCAAGATATATACAAATCCGAAAACATCTGGAAAGTCCTGATGAAAACCGCGCCGCCGGTGATGCTGGCCCAGCTTATTCTGTCACTGTACAACATAGTGGACAGCTGCTTCATCGGCAGGTACTCGGTTGATGGGCTCAATGCCCTGTCGGTAATTTTCCCCATGCAGCTTCTCATCACTGCGCTGGCAGTGGGTACCGGTGTGGGTGTCAACACACTGGCGGCCTACTATAACGGTCAGGGCCGGAGAGAAGATGCAAAAAACGCCGCCGGAACCGGTGCTGTTCTGGCAGTTTTAAGCTGGGCGGCAGTGGCAGTTCTCAGCCTTGTTTTCCTGCGGCCCTTTGCATATTTCAGCTCCAACTCCCCGCAGGCGGCAGAGCTGACCATTACATACGGAAGCATCGTCTGCATAGGCAGTCTGCCGGTCTTTCTGGAGGGCTGCTGGACAAAGGTCCATCAGGCAAACGGCAATATGCGCCTGCCCATGACGGCGCAGATCGCCGGTGCGGCAGTAAACATCATCTTTGACCCGCTGCTGATCTTCGGCCCGGGCCCTTTCCCGGCACTGGGAATTGCCGGCGCCGCCATCGCAACGGTTCTGGGGCAGACAGTGGCCGCCATTATAACCGCCTCCGCTTTTTGCCGGCCGCCTGAAACCGGGCTCATGCTGCCCTATATAAAAAAGATCTACCGCCTGGGCTTCCCGTCTATACTGATGCAGGCTCTTTACACAGTTTACATTCTGGCTCTGAACCTTATCCTTGTGGGCTTCTGTGACGAGGCAGTGACCGCACTGGGGCTTTACTACAAGCTGCAGACCTTTTTCTTCATTCCCCTGTTTGGTTTGGAAGCCTGCATGGTGCCCTTCCTCAGCTATAATTTTGCCCGGGAGGCCTATGGCAGGTGCAGGCAGATCATGTCCGCCTGCATGGTAATATGTGTGGTGAGTATGACTGCCGCCACACTGTGCTTTGAGCTTTTCCCCGCCGGGCTGATAAGGCTGTTTTCTCAGGACGAAAAAGTTCTTGAGATCGGCATTACCGCCTTTCGCCTGATCGCCCTCAGCTTTCTGCCCGGTACGCTGTCTCTGCTGACGCCGGTGTTCTTCCAGGCCATCGGCTCCGGCTTTTGCAGCTCCATGCTGTCGCTGCTGCGGCAGGTATTCTGTCTGG
Source organism: uncultured Oscillospiraceae bacterium (assembly GCA_964649425.1). Classification (GTDB taxonomy): domain Bacteria; phylum Bacillota; class Clostridia; order Oscillospirales; family Oscillospiraceae; genus Limivicinus. The sequence goes on along the minus strand of CAZYTE010000004.1, from coordinate 3,305 downwards.
TGCCTATTTTCTGGCTGTTTTCCCTGCTGGGCCTTGATTTCTGCTGGCTGTCCTTCCCCTTGTCGGAGCTTATCTCCGGCATCTGGGGCTGGGTGCTTTACAAAAAACAGCTGCGCCGCTGGGGCGTATAAAAAAGACCGTCCTGATGGACGGTCTTTTAGCTTTATTAGAGAAGCTCTTTCAGCTTATCGATGGTCTCTTTCTGGGTTGCCCAGCTGGTGACGAAGCGGTAGACAGACCTAGTGTCATCCACCTTCTCCCAGAACTCAATGGCTACTTCCTTCTGCAGCTCCTCGGCCTTTTCGTTGCCGAGAACCACAAACTGCTGGTTTGTGGGAGAGTCCACATGCATGGTGTAGCCCTTGGAAACAAATACTTCCTTGAGATACTCCGCCATATCGATGGCGTGGCGGCTGATGTTCAGGTACAGATCATCGGTAAACAGAGCCTCAAACTGCATACCCAGCAGTCTGCCCTTGGCCAGCATTGCGCCGTGCTGCTTGGTCATGGTGTCGAAATGCTCGGGCATATTGTTCCTGGTAAAGACGACCGCCTCGCCGCAGAGAGCGCCCACCTTTGTGCCGCCGATGTAGAACACGTCGCAAAGCTCCACGATATCATCAATGGTCACATCGGTATTGCGGCTCATGAGGCCGTAGCCCAGCCTGGCGCCGTCCATGAACAGAGGGATGTTGTACTTATGACAGATACCGGAGATGGCCTGCAGCTCAGACTTTGTATAAAGAGTGCCATACTCGGTGGGGTGAGAAATATAGACCATGCCGGGCAGGGGCCAGAAGTTTGCGGGTATACCGTAGAAGCCCTCAAGGCAGGCTTCCAGCTCGCAGGGGCAGATCTTGCCGTCATGCTGGGGCAGAGTCTGGACCTTATGGCCGGTGAACTCTATGGCGCCGCTCTCATGAACATTGATATGGCCGGATTCGCAGGCCACAACGCTGTGGAACTGCTTGAGCATGGTGGAGATGACCACCTGATTGGTCTGGGTGCCGCCTACCAGGAAGTGGACCTGCAGATCGTCTCTGTGGCAGAATTTGCAGATCTTTTCCTTGGCTGCGTCACAGTAGGCATCCGCGCCGTAGCCGGGCAGGCTGACCATATTCTCGCTTACCAGGTACTCAAGTACTTTGGGGTGGGCACCCTCGGTATAGTCGCTTTTAAAGTAGAGCATTTTTGTCCTCCGTACACTTATTGTTTTTTTACTGTTATACTCTATAATTGAATAAAATACAAGTATTTTGTCAGACCAGAATCGGCTGTATCTGTTTTCCCTCCAGAGCTTTTTCAACAGTCCCGGCCAGCAGCGAGAAATCCGCCTGCAGGGAACAGGGCTTATTTGCCGGATCATCCTGCCGGAAGGGCACAAAGTATATGTTCTTCCGGTTCAGCAGTCTGGCTATATTCTCAGCAGAGCCGGACAGCCCATCATTGGTGGAAAAAGCTATTATCAGGGGCTTTCCGTTTCGCAGATGGGCTTTTGCAGCCATGGTCACGGCGGTGTCGGTGATTCCGTGGGCAAGCTTTGCCATGGTGTTGCCGGTGCAGGGAGCTATGAGCAGGGCATCCATTGGATATTTGGGCCCCAGCGGTTCCGCTTCCTCAATGGTGCAGACGGGTCTCTTGCCGGTAATCTCAATCAGTTTTTTCATATGCTCCACGGCGGTGCCGAAACGGGTGTCGGTCTCGGCGGCATTGTCGCTCATAATGGGGACAAGGTCATACTCCTCCGCCAGGCTCTCCGCCGCCTCAAACAGCTTTTCATATGTGCAGTAGGAGCCGCAGAGCGCAAGCCCCAGAGTTTTCCTCACTGCCATGGCTTATTCCTCCTGATCCTTTATGGACTGATATAGGGCCTGCTTCACAAGCTCTGCCGCTGTGTACGGCGCGCATTTCCCCGGCAGGCCCGGGGCGGAAATCGTCTTAATGCCAATGTTTTCCGCCAAATTCCTGTCGAAGCCTCCCGGCAGAGAGGCAAGCTCCAGCAAAACCGCCCCGGAGCTTACGCAGCAGAGAGCGGCATCGCTTATGACCCGGGCAGGGACAGTATTCACTATGTACGGATAATCCCCTATTTTAGCTTCCAGCCGGTCAATGCTGACAGCCTCGCAGCCCAGCGCCTTGGCCATGGCTCTGTCCTGCTCCCCCCGCGCGGCGATGCAGACCAGGGCACCCAAAGCCCGCAGCCGCAGAGCCAGAAGCTTTGCAATTCTGCCAAAGCCGGTGATGAGCACCCTGCTTTTCCAGAGAGAGCTTCTCCCTGCTCCAAGCAATATTTCCAGCGCACCCTCCGCGGTCAGCACCGCGTTGCCTACGGTAAATTCAGGCAGCTTCATGATGTCTGAAAGGAAAATATTGGCGCTCTGGGCCTGCCGACAGATTTCGCTGCCGAGCTTTCCTCCGCAGACCAGCTGCCCCGGCCACAGAGCGGAAATTATATCGTGCAAAGCCAGCTTTTCACCGGAAAATGGCGCATTCAAAAGCCCGGACTTTTCCGCAGGCACAGGCAGAACCACACAGTCCGCCCCATACACACAGCTTTGCAGGCAGCCGGTTTTCACCGCCTCCGGGCAGAGCTCTGCCTTTTCCAAGGCAAAGCAGCGCAGCTTGTGTCCATCGGCGCAGAGCAGATCGCAAAGAATTGCCGAGCGTTCATCTCCTCCCAATACGGCAAATTTCATGTGTCTTCACCTCCTCCCAATCATCTTATTCAAAATACTGTTTACTGTGACCAATTGCGCAAAGCAGAATTGTCTGCTAAAATGGGATGATATATTTTTTGACAGGACGGTGTTTTAATGAGCAGAGCTGACGAGATATTTATTCAGAACTGTAAAGATATACTGGAAAACGGTATCTGGGATACCGACAGACCCGTGCGCCCCCGTTGGGAAGACGGCGAGAGCGCCCACACCATCAAGAAATTCGGTATCGTCAACCGCTATGACCTCTCCAAGGAGTTCCCCATTCTGACCATCCGCCGCACCTTCTGGAAGAGCGCCATTGACGAGCTGCTGTGGATATGGCAGGCAAAGAGCAACAATGTCAAGGAGCTGCGCACCAGAGTATGGGACGCATGGGCCGATGAAAACGGTTCCATCGGCAAGGCCTACGGCTACCAGCTGGGCGTAAAGCACCACTACCCCCAGGGCGATATGGACCAGGTGGACAAGGTGCTGTGGGATCTGAAGAATAATCCCGCCTCCCGCCGCATCATGACCAACATATATAACTTCGCGGATCTGTCCGAGATGGCCCTCTACCCCTGCGCCTACTCCATGACCTTCAAT
>CAZYTE010000003.1:0-27995 GCA_964649425.1 uncultured Oscillospiraceae bacterium | reverse complement strand
TCCATTTTCTCGCCGTCACCGTTGATGAGCTTGATGCCGTTGTCATAATAGGGGTTGTGGCTTGCGGAGATCATGATGCCGCAGTCAAAATCATCTGCCCTGGCAATGTATGATACGCTGGGAGTGCTGGTAACATGCAGCAGATACGCGTCCGCACCGGAAGCGGTGAGGCCTGCACACAGGGCAGACTCAAACATATAGCTCGATCGACGGGTATCCTTGCCTATAACAACTCTGGCCTTATGATCCTTGCTGTAAAACCAGCCCAGATAACGGCCGATTTTGAAAGCGTGATCAACTGTCAGATTTTTGTTGGCTTCGCCACGGAAACCATCAGTTCCAAAGTATTTGCCCATAATTTTTCCTCCTTCAGGATATCCTGAATAAAATATATATAACGAGAGAAAACAATTTGAAAATAAAGCCGCAAGATTCGGTTAAAATAAGGCCGAGGTGAAAAGCATGGCCATTGTAATAGTCAGAACGCTGATAATATATTTTACCCTGCTGCTGACAATGCGGCTGCTTGGAAAACGGCAGCTCGGAGAAATGGAGCTGTCTGAATTTGTATTAGCAGCGCTGATCGCGGATCTGGCATCCCATCCCTTACAGGACATGGGCATACCTCTTTTAAACGGCCTGCTGCCAATATTCATTCTGTTTTGCTCTGAAGTCATCATCTCAGGCATCACCCTGAAAAATGTGCGACTCAGAGGGATAATTTACGGAAAACCGAGTCTGCTGATAGTGAGAGGCCGGATCAACCAAAAAGAAATGCATAAAAACCGCTTTACCTGCGATGAACTGATGCAGGAGCTCCGGAACCAAAGCTGCATGGACATCAGCAAAGTTGAGTATGCCATCCTCGAAACAGACGGAAGACTGAATGTAATACTGTATCCCGGTGAAATGCCTGTAACACCTGCACAGCTGAAACTCCCCGCTGAACCGGGGGGCTATCCAGTAATGATAATTGATGACGGCAGGCTTTTAGGTGACAATCTGCAAAAAATCGGACGAGACACGGCCTGGCTTGATAAGCAGTTGAAAAAACACAATATCAAATCCCACAGGGATGTTTTCCTTATGACAGCAGACAATTATGACAGGATATTTGTATGTGAAAAGGATACGCAAAAATGAAAAAAGAAATCTTCGCCGGCTGCCTGCTGATACTTATGTTTTCAGCCGCTATTTTGAATATAGCCTATGCAAATCACATCAGCAGCAGTATTATCTCCCAAATCGACCAAACCGAAACGCTCGGCACCGCCGGGCATTTCACGGAAGCCGCGGAACATTTTGATGAGGCTCTGAAAATCTGGGATAATAACAAAGTTTACACCGGAATATTCCTAAGGCACCCTGAGATCGACAGTGCCTACGACTGTTTCTACGATGTGCAGGCGGCATTGCTCGACAGCGACAGCAATACACTGCCCGCTCTGTGCAGCAAGCTCAGGTATCACATTGAATGCATGGCCAATATGGAAAATTTAAAACCAAGCAGTATATTGTAGCTTACTTGTCCAGAAGCAGCTTTGAGAGTTCTTCCATAAAAGTGTTAATATCCTTAAAGCTGCGGTAAACAGAGGCAAAGCGTACATACGCAACCTCATCCACTTCTTTCAGGTTCTTCATTACCATTTCGCCGATGTCCACGGTGCTGACCTCGCGCTCAAGATTGCTCTGAACCTCCTGCTCAATCTCATCCGCAATTTTCTCAAGGGTGGACAGGCTGACAGGTCTCTTTTCACAGGCGCGGACCATGCCGTTTATAAGCTTTATCTTGTCAAAGGACTGGCGGCTGCCGTCACGCTTTACAACTACCAGTGGCATACGCTCAACGATTTCATAGGTGGTAAAACGCTTCTGGCAGGATAGACATTCTCTGCGGCGGCGAATGGTGGTTCCCTCTTCGGCAGGTCTGGAATCTATAACTTTACTTTCATAGTTACCGCAAAAAGGACATTTCATTTATATCTCTCCCAAATTGGATTTATATTTATCTTAAACCGCTGAGATTATATCACAGCTACACATGGATTTCTACATTTTTTTATGCCGGCTGTGTGCCAATGTCGCTTTTTTTCAGGAGCGGATTCCAGCTGCCTTTCAGATAGTATATCACATATGCCGCAAACAGCAGTAAATTATGTACTATCATGCAGGCCCATGCGGAAACAAGCCCCATGTGAAGCAGCTCAATACAGATAAAAGTTCCAACGATTCGCACAGCCCACATGCCTGCTATGCCAAAAACAAAGGGAATGATGGTATTTCCAAGCCCCTGCATTATACCCTCTATGATTACAGCCACGCCGTAAAAAGGTTCGGAAAGCGCTACCATTCTAAGGACAATTGACCCCAGCAAAATCACTTCCGCGTTCTTCGAGAACACAGAAACCATAGCAGGAGCAAAGGCAAAAAGCAGGCCGCCGGTTATCACCATCATTGCAACTTCAACAATTATGATCATTCCGGTAAAGCTGCGCATTTTCTTCCTGTCATTGGCTCCAAGTGCATTTCCCGCCAGCGTGGCTGCCGCAGTCTGCATACCGTAGGCTGGAATGTAAAAGGCAGATTCCACAGTATTTGCAATGGTATGTGCTGCTGTGGCAACTTCCCCGAGAGAATTGATCATTGCGGCAAAAATTACATACCCCAATGATGTTCCGAAACGCTGAAGCATATTGGGTATTGCAACTTTCAGACAAGGTCTGAGGAGCTTCCACTGCGGCTTAATGCTGCCTGCCTTGGGCGATACCATTGGGTGCTTCCAAAGAGCAAGCGTCATCATAATACCGCCGACGGTATAAGCCGCCGCACTGGCCGCTGCCGCGCCCTCAACGCCCCAGCCCGCTCCCGGCACAAAAAAGCTGAAACCTGCAATGCTAATCAATCTTGTTTCATATATCAGGAAGAAGTTGAGCACCACATTGATCAAATTAATGGCCACGCCCAGCTTCATAGGCGTTTTTGTGTCTCCTGCCGCACGCAGGACCGTTCCGAAAACAATGCCTGCGGTTCTGGGAAGCATGGGCAGATAAAGGATCATGAAGTAGCGCCCCGCCATTTCCTGTATTCCCGCTTCAACCCGCATCAGTTCCGGAACCCATGGACTGAGCCCTACCGTGAGCGCAGTAAAAAAAATTCCTGCCAGCAAACAGACAAACACTGACTGCCCGGCAATTCTTTTAGCCCTGTCCCGGTCATTCGCGCCGCAGGCCTGAGACACGAAAGCAAGAAAACCTATGCTCAGCGCAGAGACAGAGCTGTTGATCAGCCAGTTTATCGTTGTAGTTGAGCCAACTGCCGCTGTGGCCTCAGTTCCAAGAGCGCCTATCATAGCTATGTCGATGTACTGCACCGCAGTTTGCATGAGCTGCTCAAGCATTGTTGGCCATGCCAGTGCCATAATTACAGGCAAAGTCTCCATATATGAATTGTTTCTGATTCTGTTTGCCATAGATTCCTCGGAAGCATTTTTATAAATTATATCACCATGGCAATCATTCATCAACAAATGAGCGCAAAAAAGCTGACAGATATTAATCTGTCAGCCTTTATTGTATACAGCAGACTAAAACGCTTTATTTTCTATGATTTTCCGGTAATACTCAGGATATGTATCACCTTCTGTACTGAAAAGCAAAACAACGGAGTCGTGATCAAGTTTCAACTCATCTTTTATTGAAGAATACTCATTTTCTTTGCAAATCTTTGTCACCAAACCAAGTCCGACGGCTCCGGATTCGCCGGATACAACAACCGGATCTCCCCCCTCAGGCTTTGCCAGCTGCCGCATCCCCTCCACAGTGACTGCATCAGCACAGGCAAAGTAAAAGTCAGCCTGATCTCTAAGTATTGGCCAGACAAGCTCACATGGTTCTGCACAGTTAAGCCCCGCCATGATTGTCTGCTCTGAACCCTTTGCAGGATGTGGCTTTCCATCGGCAATCCCCGCGGATTCAAAAATACAGGCGCACTCAGCGGGCTCTACAACCGATACCACCGGTTTATCCATACCATATGTGCAGCGCAGGCTTGCCAGCACGCAGCCCGCCATAGAACCCACACCCGCCTGCAAAAACACATGACTTGGTGCCTCGCTAATTTGCTCCAGTGCCTCATATACCATAGTAGTATATCCCTGAGTTATCCAGAGAGGAATAGTCTCATATCCATCCCATGAGGTATCCTGAACCAGATACCAGCCGTTTTTCTCAGCCACAGCACTTGCGTAACGAACGGTATCATCATAACCCATTTCGGTTATTGTAACTTCTGCGAGCCCGGCATCACGAATAGCCTGAGCACGAACCTCCGCTGAGCCTTTAGGCATAAACACATAGGATCTGCAGCCCAACAGGCCGGATGCCCAGGAAACACCCTTGCCATGGTTTCCGTCAGTTGCTGTAATAAAGACCATTTCTGATACCCTGTCTCTATATTTATCTGACTTCAGCTCATCCATTGTGGTTTTCTCCGGGTCAAGCCCCAGCTCTCTGCAAACCACTCGAAAAACAGCATAGCTGCCCCCCAGGCCTTTAAACGCCTTCAAACCAAAACGCTTAGATTCATCCTTCACAAAAACAGACTTGACTCCCAGCTTCTCTGCCAGAGCCTTAAGCTCCACAAGGGGCGTGGGGGCATAGCAGTCAAGCGATTGATGAAAACGCCTTATGGAAGCACTCGCCTCTTTTGAAAACAGTTCACAGTTTTCCCAGTGTTTTTGGGGATTCTTTATAAGTTTAATTCCGCTTGATTCTAAAACCGGCAGCATGAACATTCTCCTCTCCTGTTTTGACCATTATAATTGATATTTCCTGATATTTAAAGAATAAATATGGTTTAATAATTCTGGAATATAAGTTATAATCGAAGGACAAATGAGGGTCACCCATGAAGTGATACATGTTTTTGCAACAGAAAATGGTGTGAATGGTCTTGCAATTGCGAAAAAGGCGTATTATAATGCAAATGGGAAACACGTGTCAAGTCAGATGATATTTGGTTATCTGCGCACAGATGTTTCACGGTATTCAGCAACAAATAAAGATGAATTGATAGCTGAAATAGTTGTAAGAAACAAAAACAATCCGACAGACTTCACGAAAGCTTATGTCTTGCTATTAAAGGGAGAAACCTAGCAATGAAAAAATTGGATTTATATTGGATGGATAATCCTGATTGGTTTGACTATACTGATGACGATGAAAATCCTGTGCCGTTTTTGACCGATAAGGCAACGCCAGAAGCAAAGGCAAGCTTTGCAAGATATTCAGAACAAATCAAACAAATCAAGTCAAAAAGCGTATAACAAAGCACTATACAAACAAACGGCATAGTGCTTTTTCTATGCCTATTCGCGGAGAGTCCAAGCCTTAGTTGGAACTAAAAAAGGGGTCTGGCACCACCTTAACGGTGCCTTTTTTATGCTTTGTGAAGAAGATGGAATTTTGCAAGAAACTTCTAATTGCTGATTATGCTGTATAATGCCAAAAACGGAGTTGTTGAGCTTGACGGTGCAAAGATGGAATATCTTCATTTCGGCAGTGGTCAGAAAACGCTCATAATGCTGCCCGGCCTGGGAGATTCTCTCCGCTCCCTAAAGGGATTGGCTCTGCCAATGGCCATAATGTACAGAAAGCTCTCAAAAGGATATACTGTATATATGTTTGGCCGCAGGGACAGGATGCCTGCAGACTTCAATACAAATGACATGGCTGATGACCTGAGGTATGCCATGGATCATCTGGGCATTAATAAAGCGGATATTATCGGTGTATCCATGGGTGGCATGATCGCTCAGCATTTTGCGGCAGATCATCCCAACTGTGTGGATAAACTGGTTCTGGTTGTAAGCGCAGCCAGGAATAATCCTACGCTCATTGAGACCATTAATGAGTGGCTTGCTCTTGCTAAGCTGAACGATCACGGTGCGCTGATGGAAAGTAATCTCAGAAGGATCTATTCTCCCGGCTATTATCGGCGCAACAAGTGGCTTATTCCGATCGTAGGCAGACTCACGAAGCCCAAAAGCTACGATGCTTTTATCACTCAGGCCAATGCCTGCATCACTCACAATGCCTTTGATAAGCTGTCATCCATCAAGGCTGACGCTCTTGTCATAGGCGGCAAACAGGACAATACGCTGACCGGCGAGGCTTCTGAGGAAATCGCAGAATATATTCCAAACGCGAAGCTTAAAATGTATGAGGAGTATGGCCACGGCTTATATGATGAAGCAAAGGATTTTCAGAGATTGGTTCACAGTTTTCTGCAATAAAAACAACCTCCATATGGAGGCTGTTTTTAAGTTCTGTCTATTATATTTCCATCTCTGGAAATGGTCACAATGCTCCACGGAATGAGCTTGCCGCTGTTTTGCAAAGCTTTTTTTACTGCGTTTTCAATTCCGCCGCAGCAAGGAACCTCCATACGGGTAACGGTAATGCTGCGCACATCATTGAGCTTCAGGATTTCCGTCAGCTTTTCGGAATAGTCAACCGCATCCAGCTTGGGGCAGCCAATAAGGGTAATGTGGTCCTTCATGAACTCCTGATGAAAATTGGCGTATGCATATGCGGTGCAGTCAGCAGCGATCAGAAGCTTCGCGCCGTTGAAAAAAGGCGCCTCAATATTCACGAGCTTTATCTGTACCGGCCACTGGCGAAGCTGAGATTCTCTTGCAACAGGTGTCACAGAAACCGCCTTGCGCTCTATGGTCTGAGCCATGCTGCCGGGGCAGCTTCCGCTCTTTCTGGCTTCCATGGCAGCCTTTACGGCCTCCTCATCATAAGGCAGAGCCTCCCTCTCAACGAACTTAATTGCATTGGTGGGACAGCTGGGCAGGCAATCGCCCAGACCGTCACAGTAGTCGTCTCTCAAAAGCTTTGCCTTTCCGTCCACCATGCCAATGGCACCTTCATGGCAGGCTTTTGCGCAGGCACCGCAGCCGATGCACTTACTTTCGTCTATTTCAATTATTCTGCGAATCATAAACACAGCTCCTTTTATCTTTATGAGCTTATAATAAAACAATTCCGTTCCAATGTCTGTTGTATTTACAACAGACATATTATTTGTTCAGATATTCCAGGATTTCAGCTGCATTGGTGTCAGGCTTTACCCTGGGCATTACCTTCTCAATAATCCCTTCTTCATTAATAACAAAGGTGGAGCGCACTACACCCATGCTTAGCTTTCCATACTGCTTCTTTTCCTGCCAGACGCCATAGGCTTCAATTGCCTGTCGCTCAGGGTCGGAAAGCAACACAAAGGGAAGTTCATATTTCTCCGCAAATTTCAGATGGGAAGAAACAGAATCTTTGCTGATTCCAATTATAACTGTGTTCTTAGCCTCAAACTTTGTATTACTCTGGGCAAAAGCACACGCCTGACGGGTACAGCCGGGAGTGTTGTCTCTGGGATAAAAATACAGCACCACTTTCTTACCGGAAAAATCAGAAAGATTAACGATATTTCCATGCTTATCGGGCAGACTGAAATCAGGTGCTTTTATTCCTGCTTCCAACATCATATTGTCCTCCTGTTGTTTTTAATCATATTATCAAAAGACGGCAGCCACTTCAAGTATTCAGCTTCATATCAAGAAAAAATTACATATTGCTTTTCTGCATATATGCTTCGCTTTGGCAAATGATAAGCAAGGGAAACACCCCAATAGATTAGAAGGAGAAGTTACTATGTCTAGTAGAAACAGCAATCAGCTTGTAAACCCCAATGCACGCGAAGCAATGGATAAGTTCAAGATGGAAGCAGCTTCCGAGGTTGGCGTTAACCTGAAGAACGGTTATAACGGCGACCTGACCAGCCGTCAGGCAGGTTCCGTCGGCGGCCAGATGGTCAAGAAAATGATCGAAGCTTACGAGAAGAATATGTAAGCAAAATAATGAGGGATGACACAGGTCATCCCTCATTTTTCATTGAATTAATGGTTTGCAGTGCCGGTCATGATGCGGAGAATCTCACGGTCTGTCTCTCGCATACCATATTTACCAAGGTGTCCAACATTTACAATGGTATTTTCAACGCCCTTGGTTACAATACCCTCGCCGCCCCTGAACTGCTGGCCATTGCGGAACATCTCATATCCTAAAATACCTGCGTCAACCGCAGCGGAAATCTTTGCTGCACAGGAGGGCTTTGCACCATCGCAGATCATGCCGGAAATGGTAGCCAGACCGTTTACAAGGGTGTGAGCGATCTCAGAGAAGCCGCCGCCCTGCAGATAGGCAATAGCCGCACCTGCTGCACAGCCTGCGCTGACAGCGCCGCAGAATGCGCTGAGTCTGCCGATACCGGTCTTCATGTGTATGGTCAGCAGGTCGCTGAGAGTAACAGCACGTACCATGGTGTCATGGTCTACCCCCAGTTCCTTCGCATAAACAATAACAGGAACAGATGCGGTAATACCCTGATTACCGCTGCCGGAAACGATCACAACAGGCATCTCGCATCCGCTCATACGGGCATCAGAGCCGGCGGAAGCATAGGCGCGTGCACGAACCCGAACATCATCGCCATATGTTTTTATCAGGACCTTACCGATATTGGCGCCCCAATCATTTTTCATTCCTTCTTCGGCGATGGCATAGTTGTAACTGATCTGACGCTCGATTATATATCGGACATCTTCAACATCCATGGTATTGACGAAGTCCAGAATGTCCTCCACAGACATACAGCTGCGGTCAGTCAGGCCCTCTGCCTTACCCTCTTCCTCAACAGTACCGGAATGGAGCAAAACAGTGCCATTTCTTTCTACATAAACAATATTGGTATGATAATCGGAAATGCGAAGGCGCACATGCTCATTGCCTGCGGTAAGAGTCAGAATAATATCAAAAACCACATCTCCCTCAGCGGGAACAACGGTGATGGGGTGGGTATCCATAAATTTCTGGATCTCAGGCTTCTGTTCTTCGGTAACACCTGCAATAACCTCAAGAATGCGGTCGGCCTGGCCTGCAACGATACCGGCCGCAGCAGAAGCTTCGATGCCCTTCAGTCCGCCGGTGTTGGGAACAACAACACTTTTGACATTCTTGATAATATTACCACTGGCTTCAACCAGGACTGCCTCAGGCATCTTTCCAAGCAGCTCCCTTGCTCTGGCTGCGCCGTATGCCACTGCAATGGGCTCTGTGCAGCCCATTGCGGGCATCAATTCCTCATTGAGAATTTTTACATAATTTGTATAAAGCTCATTGGTTTTTTCCATGTCAATTCCTCTTTCTGTCAGAATAAGGACATATTTTAAACGATATCATTATAGGCTCAGCACAACATTTTGTCAATGAACAAAGATTAAAGGATGGCATTGCCATCCTTTAATCTTTGTATTCAAACATAAGGTCGTACATACTGACAGTATCTCCATCCTTGACGCCCATGTTCTCCATGCGTTCGTACAGACCTGACTCGCGGAGAACGCGGTCAAAGTGCATACGGCTTTCATAATCGGAGAAGTTGATGCTTGCAACAAGTCTCTGCAGCCAGGGGCCCTCAACGATCCACATATCATCAAATCTGGTGATCTCCACAGTACCGGAGGTGTCAACCACAGGCTCGGGAGCAACATAGTCTGCCTCATAATACTGGATCGGGGGCAGCTGAGACAGCCGTCCGGCACATTCCTTCACCAGTGCGCGGGTACCTTCATGAGTTGCCGCGCTCATCTCGAAGAAAGTGTAGCCCAAAGCCTCAACATGCTCCTTCAAACGCTTGAGATTATCATTCTCATCGTCATAGAGCAGGTCACACTTGTTTGCAGCGACTATCTGAGGTCTCTCTGCCAGCTCAGGGCTGTATTCACGAAGCTCTGCATTGATCGCATCAAAGTCTGCCACAGGGTCTCTGCCCTCAGAGCCGGAGACATCAACAAGGTGGATCAGCAGTCGGCAGCGATCAATGTGTCTGAGAAAATCATGTCCAAGACCTGCGCCCTCTGATGCGCCCTCAATGATACCGGGAATATCAGCCATTACGAAGGAAACACCCTCATCCACATATACAACACCCAGATTAGGGAAAAGAGTGGTGAAGTGGTAGTTTGCAATCTTTGGATGAGCTTTGCTGACAACAGAAAGCAGGGTAGATTTACCAACATTGGGGAAGCCTACAAGACCTACATCCGCCAGCAGCTTAAGCTCAAGGGTGATATCATGGCTCTCGCCGGGCAGGCCGGGCTTTGCAAAGCGGGGCACCTGACGGGTGGGTGTTGCAAAGTGGGAATTACCCCAGCCACCGCGTCCACCCTTGGCTGCAAGCCAGTTCTGACCGTCGGACATATCGTGCATAACAGCACCTGTCTCGGTGTCTCTGATAATGGTACCTCTGGGGACTTTGATATACAGGGTCTCGCCATCCTTGCCGAAGCAGCGCTTACCTGCACCATTGGCACCGTTGCCTGCCACATATTTACGCTTATATCTGAAGTCCATCAAGGTGGACATATTGTCATCAGCAACAAAGACAACATTGCCGCCCCTACCGCCGTCACCGCCGTCTGGGCCGCCTGCTGCCACATATTTTTCTCTGTGGAAAGCGACAGCACCATCGCCTCCCTTGCCTGCATGAATAGTGATGCGGGCCTTATCAACAAAAGAAGTTGCCATATTTGCTCCTTCCTGCCGCCATGTGCGGCACAATCAAGTAAAAAAGGCCGGACTGATGTCCGGCCTTTGATGGTCATTTACTGGGCGATTTCTTCGTAGACAGAAACCTTCTTGCGTTCCTTGCCCATGCGCTCGAACTTCACAGTGCCGTCAACGAGGGCGAACAGAGTGTCGTCCTTACCCTTACCAACATTGGTACCGGGGTGGATCTTAGTTCCGCGCTGTCTGACAAGGATGTTGCCGGCCAGAACGAACTGTCCGTCGGCTCTCTTTACACCAAGGCGCTTAGACTCGCTGTCGCGACCGTTCTTGGTAGAACCCATACCTTTTTTATGTGCCATTAGGTTACACCTCCATTAGTCATTATAAGTGCGGAAAATTATGCGTTGATGGCTTCGATCTGAACCTTAGTGTAGGGCTGTCTGTGGCCCTGAGTTCTGCGATAGCCCTTCTTGGGCTTCATCTTGTAGACGCGGATCTTTGCGCTCTTACCGTTCTTCACGACATTAGCGGTGACAGATGCGCCTTCGATGACAGGTGCGCCGAAAACAGCGGTCTCGCCATCAACAACAGCCAGAACCTGGTCGAACTTAACAGACTCGCCTGCAGCAACATCCAGCTTCTCAACGAAGATGACATCGCCCTCTGCAACACGGTACTGCTTGCCGCCAGTTACAATGATAGCATGCTTCATGAACATTTCCTCCCTCTCTTCAGGTCTCGCTCCTGGGGTGGAGGGCATACCTCACCTTAATTACCCCTTCAATGCGGCCTGTCGATGATAACACGGAAATCACCGATTGTCAACAGTTTTCTTTATATTTTCTGCAATTTATCAGCCAACAGCTTCGATGCTGTCGTCAACCAGCTGCAGACTGCCGTCTTCTCCGCTTTGGCTGATGAGCATGCGGTGATTTTCACCCTGAGTATCGCTATAGCTTATCATCAGATTCGGCATGCCTTCAGGGATATTTGTAAGAACCTGAATGGCAGAATGGCTCATATAGCTTGCATACCAAAGCTGTGCTGTTTCAAAGAAACCGTCGGTATAGTCAACTGTGGAAAGCTTTACATCATAAGCGGTTCCAATGATGGAAAGGCAAAGTTCCTCTCCGTCTTCATCAGCAACGACCCTGTCGACTATCTCAACAGAACCGTTTTGAACATCGCTGAGGTAGCCGATGCTCAGTTCGGCCTCACCGCTGCGTTTTGCGGGAATCAGTCTGTCAATGAGCCAGCCTTCCAGCTGTTCATATGGGATGCGGAAATAGACCTCGCCGCTTTCATAAGCTCCCAACTCGGATGCATCAGAGAAAATACACAGACCATTGTTATCAAGATACCATGAGCCGTCACGCAAAAGGCCGGCAAAAGCATCGGCAGCGGAGAAGTTCACCGCAGAGCTCACATCTATTTTTCCGGCGATCTCTTCATCTGACTCTGCCATGCTTAGCATGGCATCAACAAGAAAGCTTCTGAAGGCTTCAGCATCCTGAGACAGAGAGTCGATACTTAGCTTCTCACCGCTTTCAGTGTCAAAGCTGTAGCCGCGGGTGTAATGTGTGCCATTTTCGCCGCCGGTGAAGTAATAATCGTCATATACAATCGTCAGCACGCTGCCGTCAGCACGCTCTATGCCGGCTGTACGGGATGCAGTGAACTCAAGGCTGACCCCTGTGGTACCCGTATTATAGACATAACCGAAATTATCCTGAGCCTGCTCAAGCATCATGTTGAAGCCGCCGGTGCCGTCGCCCATGCCGTGGTCATTGCCGGTATAGTGAGTCTCATCAAGCAAAGCTATGCTTTCATTGATTTTTGCCGCAGCATTATCCCTGCCCTCGATGTATACCACCGGAGTATCATAGCTGTAGCTGAGGATAAGCTCCTTTCCTTCCGCAGGATCAAATTCCTCAATTGCAGTATTTATGGTATTTACAATTATCTGGCAGTCAGGCTCATTATAGACCGGCTCAATACTCGCCTCCGGTTCCGGGGAAGGTTCGGGGCTAACTTCCGGAGTGGGTGCGGTAGTCTGAGTGGGCAGAGGTGGAAGCTCAATATTTTCCAGTTTTTCAAGTTCTTCACAGCCACATAAAACAAAAATCAAGCATACAGAAAGCAATATAGTTAATAATCTCTTCATTAAATCAATCCTTTCAGATAAGTTCTTCAGGTATTTCCCTGGCAAGGGAAGCATTGGAATAGCGATTATCAGAGCTTATCTCTTTAATAATTTCAATTACAGGGGGAAGCTCAAACTTCTCGTCCTCGGAGCCAAGCTCGATCTCCATTATGGCCCGGTCATCCCAGAAGTCGAACACATCAATTTCAAACACTCTGTCTTTATATTCAAGGCAATACCTGTTCTTCCGGATAACATTACGGCTTGGGTCCGCCTGTTTCAAAAGCCGGGTATACTCCTCGCGGCATATCTCCTGTTCGTCCTCCAGCCGGGTCAGTTCAGACAGACGCTTCTTCCTGGTGTGTGTATATGTATATTTACCATCTGATCCCCGCATTCTGACCCGATTGGTATTCCAGCCATCTTCCGGCAGAAGATATGTCTGCTCTATCCGGGTTTTGGCGGCTGTTTTATTCAGTTTTTCCAGATCAGGATACCTGATTAGATATCTGCGTTCAATTTCATAGTTACTACTCATAGCTCGCTTAGTATATTATAAAACACAGGCAAAATCAAGCGAGGAGACATAAGCAGACTGTAAACAATTAAAATCCCCATGGTTCGATCCATGGGGATTCTCTAGAATACATACATTCCGTAAAAGCCGATCTCATCCTTGCCCCAGCCAAAAGACATGCCGCATTTTTCAGCCAGTTTCTGGACATCAATGCAGTAAGCAGAGAGGCAGGAATACATTTTATCCGGATAAACACAGGGCTTTCCATATTTAAACGCACACTCATCACACAGATCGCAGCCGCTGGAGCCAATACGCAAGCCGCCGGAAATACCGTTGGCATTGAGTTTTTCTATGAGCTTTACAGCCAGCCGGGAATGGGCGCTTCTTGTTGCCATATAATCTTCACTGTCCTTCAGCTCTGTCACAAGCTGCATTACCAGTGCCTTCTTATGCGCCATCACTCTGGCTTCCATTTCCTCAGGGCTGCCGCATTGAGGCGGACAGGAGTGGGAACTGTTGTAATTGCCGCAGTAGTTGGCCTCGCAGGCTTTTCTGTATGGGGCATAGAACACAATATCTGAAGTGTCGATCAGTGCAACTTTCGTAAAGCCGGAATCGGAGGACAATTCGAGAATTTCTTTATCTGTCATGATATACTCTCCTGTTCAAAAGCAAAACCCCGCTGTGCAAGCACTGCAGGGTTTTGGACATTATGGAATTACTCTTCCTCAGCGACCTCTTCAACGGCCTCTTCTGCCTCCCCAGCAGGTGCGGGCTCAGACAGAGCGCGGATAGACAGAGAGATCTTGTGCTTCTCCTCGTCGACAGCAGTGATCTTTGCCTCAACAACATCACCGACAGTGAGAACATCCTCGGGCTTGCCGATGCGGCGGTTAGCGATCTGGCTGATGTGGATCAGGCCGTCAACACCGGGCAGAACCTCAGCGAACGCACCGAAGGGCATGAGCTTGACGATGGTGACCTGAGCAACAGAACCGACCTCATACTTGGAAGTAAACTGATCCCAGGGATTGCCGTTGGGATCCTTGTAGCCAAGGGAGATCTTGCGCTTCTCCTTGTCGAAGCTGATGATGTAAACTTCGATCTCATCGCCGACGGAAACGACCTCGGAGGGCTGGTGTACACGACCCCAGCTCAGCTCGGAAACATGAACCATACCGTCGATGCCGCCGATGTCAACAAATGCGCCATAGCTGGTCAGGGACTTGACGGTGCCCTTGTACTTCTTACCGACCTCGATCTCGTTCCAGATAGCCTCGGTGCGCTCACGGCGCTCAGCCTGTGCAACGCGGCGGATGGAGCCGACAACGCGCTTGCGTGCCTTGTTGACCTCAGTGATCTTGAGGCGAACAGTCTTCTTCAGCAGCTGGGACAGCTCAGCGTCTCTGGGCAGATCAGTCTGGGAAGCGGGAACAAATACGCGAACGCCCTTGATGCTGACAACAACGCCGCCCTTATTCTCTTCAGTGACAACGCCTTCCATAACGGTCTCGTTCTCAACTGCAGCTTCGATATCGGTCCAGATCTTTGCAGCATCCAGACGCTTCTTGGAGAGCATAACGGTACCCTCAACGTCATTTACGCGGACTACAACAGCCTCAATGGTGTCGCCGACCTTGACAGCATCTTCAACCTTGATGCCTTCGTCGGTGAACTCGGTGGTGGGAATGAAGCCGGAATACTTGGTGCCGAGATCAACGCTGATCTCAGTACCGGTGATGGCTACAACCAGGCCGGTTACCTTATCTCCATTATATATAGTTTTGAGAGTCTCCTCCAGCATTTCATCGAAGGACATCTCCTTCTCTACTGCGGATTCTTCTACCTTGATTACGTCGCTCATTTTGTTTACTACCTCCTTAATTATCCACGCAGGGGTGGAAGCGCCGGCTGTGAGCCCGACAATATCTGCGGCTTTCAGCTTGTCCAGATCAAGCTCGTCAGTTCGCTCTATGAACTGAACATTTCTGCATTTTTCACTGCAAATTTTGGCAAGATGCACACTGTTTGCACTGTGCTTGCCGCCGATAACTACCATGGCATCACACCTGGCAGACAGGCTTGCCGCCTCTTCCTGCCGCGTGAATGTCGCAAGGCATATTGTATCAGATATTTTGGCATTTGTACATCTTTTTTTTATGATATCACAACATTCGGTAAAATTACTGCGGGTTTGGGTGGTTTGTACCACCACCGTTATATCTTTTTCCCAAATTTCCTCATGGGCTTCAAGCCAGATTTCAAGCTCCTGTGCGTTCTCAAACACCTCATGCTCACCGCACCAGCCGCATATTCCCTCCACCTCGGGGTGCTTTTTCATACCGATGATGATGACAAAACGGCCCTCATTTTTAGCTCTGGTCACTATTGTGTGTATTGCTTTCACATTGGGGCAGGTGGCATCGGTAACAACAGCGCCCTTTTCCTCCAGCCGCTCATACACTCTTTTGGCAACACCGTGAGCGCGGATAATTACATTCTCTCCGCTCTTCGCCTCTTCCGGAGTGGATATAACATGAAGCCCTTTTTTCTCAAGGGAGGATACCACATCCTCATTATGGATAAGGTGCCCCAGGCTGCAGCAGGCTCCAATGTCTCCCATCAGCTTTTCGGCCATATCTATGGAGCGGCTTACACCGAAGCAAAAGCCCGCACTTTTCGCTACAATAAGTTCTTTCATTGATTTATACCTTTTGGATCTTCAGCTTTTCAACAATTATGCTGCTGAGCAGTTCAAAGCTCTGCTCAAAATCGATTTCACTGGTATCCACACAAACAGAATCTTCCGCTGCCTTCAAGGGTGCGGCTGCACGACTGCTGTCCTGCTCATCACGGTAAATAATATCCTTGAGCACATCCTCAAAGCTTGCGTCCACACCTTTATTCTTCAGTTCCAGCAAGCGTCTGTGGGCTCTGGCCTCAGCCCTGGCAGTAAGGAATATTTTAAGATCCGCCTCAGGCAATACAACAGTTCCGATATCTCTGCCATCCATGATAACATTGTTTTCTCTTGCAAGCTTTCTCTGCATCTCAAGAAGGAACAGTCTTACCCTGGCGTGGGCAGAGACATCAGATGCACAAATAGAGATCTCCGGCATGCGGATGGCATCGGATACATCCTCACCGTTGAGATACATTCTCTGCAGTCCGCTTTCATCATATCCCATCTTAATATCAAGCTCAGGCAGAATAGCTACCACAGCTTCTTCATTTTTCCTGTCAATGTCAGCTCTCAGTGCAGCCAGACCTACGGTGCGGTATATTGCACCGGTATCAACATATATAAAGCCGAATTCCTTTGCGCAGCGTTTTGCAAGGCTGCTCTTACCTGCACCGGAAGGGCCGTCAATGGCAATAGACAGTTTTTTACTCATCCCAGAACTCATCCTTTAAAACAGATTTTCCGACCATGCGGCCGGTAGACCATGCAATCTGTAAATTAAAGCCGCCGGTATAGCCGTCAAGATCCAGAACCTCGCCGGCAAAATACAGACCGTCCATCAGCTTTGACTCCATGGTGCGGGGATTTACTTCCTTGGTGCATACACCGCCTGCGGTTACAATGGCCTCATCAATGGGTCTTGTGCCGGAGACAGACACAGGGAAAGCCTTGAACAGATGCAAAAGCTTTATGCGCTGCTCACGGGTGATGCTGTTGACTTTCATTTCACCGTCGATACCGGACAGCTCCACAAGAATGGGTATCATGGTTTTACCTGCCAGCTCAACCAGGGCGTTCTTAAACTCCTTGTTGGCGTATTTCTCAAAATCCCTGAGAATCCTGGCATCCAGCTTCTTTTCATCCAAAGCGGGCTTCAGGTCAATCTCCAGACGGTACTTCGCCTTGCCAATATTTCTCATATGGGAGCTGGCAGACAAAACCAGTGGGCCTGTAACGCCGAAGTGGGTGAACATCATTTCGCCCATTTCCTTGTATATCAGCTTGTCATTTTCAAAGGCTGACAGGGTCACATTTTTAAGGGAAAAGCCCTGCATCCGGGCGCAGTGCTCATCATCGCTCTCCAAGGGTACAAGGGAGGCTCTGGGCTCGGTGATGCTGTGGCCCGCCTTCTGGGCAAACCTATAACCCGCTCCGGTGGTGCCCGTAAGCGGATATGACTTGCCGCCGGTACAAACAGCAGCCGCACGGCAGGATATGGTACCGTCACCGGTCACTACTGCTTTTACCGCACCGTCCTCATAAATGATATCCTTTGCGGTAGTATGTATTACTCTGACGCCAGCTCTATCGCAGATATTGGCAAGCAAGCCCGCCACATCGTTAGCGTTGTCAGACACAGGGAATACACGGTTGCCTCTCTCGGTTTTCAAAGGGAGACCCCGGCTTTCAAAGAAATTGATGGTATCTGCCGGAGAAAAGGCATTAAGAGCACTGAAAAGAAATCTGCCGTCCCCGGGGATGTTATTCATAAACTGCTTTACATCGCAGTTGTTTGTCACGTTGCAGCGGCCCTTGCCTGTAATGCGTACCTTTCTGCCAAGCTGACGGTTGGGGTCCAGAAGTATGACCTTCACGCCCCTCTCCGCCGCAGTCAGCGCACACATCATGCCTGCCGCTCCGCCGCCTATAACCACAAGGTCGGCTGTCATGTTTGCCATAGTAGTCTCCTATTTAAAGCTGTCTATCTCTTCCTGTGTCAGATGGCGCCATTTGCCCGATTTCAAATCTCCCAGCTCCAGCTGACCCTCGCTGACTCTTTTAAGGCGCGTGACCTTCATCCCGGCCAGTTCACACATCTTTCTGACCTGACGATTTCGGCCCTCATGTATGGTGATCATCAGCACTGCGCCGCCGGGCTTAAGTTCTGTAATGTACGACTCCGCGGGGCTGACAACATATCCGTCAATCTCCATGGGCCGGCGCAGAAGTTCAACGCAAAAGCCTATATCCTCCCCTGTCACCCATGTCATGTAGGTCTTTTCCACATTGTGCCTGGGATGCATCAGGCGGTTTGCAAAGTCCCCGTCATTAGTCATTATAAGCAGGCCCTCAGAATACATATCCAGTCTTCCGACGGGGTACACTCTGCTGCCCAGATCTTTCACCAGTTCCGTTACATTCTTGCGGCCTTTTTCGTCCTTCATGGTGGTTACATAGCCCTTGGGCTTGTTGAGCATTATGTATATTTTGTCACTGCCTGACGGGAGAGCTTTCCCGTCAAGCAGAATAATATCTGTTTCAATATCGGCCTTGTCTCCAAGGGCAGCAGTCTGTCCGTTGACCGTAACTCTGCCTGCCGATATGCATTCCTCTGCCGCTCTTCTGGACATAAGCCCTGAAGCGGATATGATTTTCTGTAATCTGTCTCGCATAGAAAATACTCCGAAATACTATGATGCTCCAATGTTTTCTGTATATATCAGCACGCCTTCCGCAATGAGTTCCCCATCGCAGTAGGCTTTGAAGCTGCCGCCTGCTTCCCCCTTGGCAACAGGCGCAAAAATGAAGTTGGGCATTTGTGCTTTTATTTCTATTTCTGCCGCTTTTGGCAAAAGCAGTTTGCATTCCTCTGCCATCAGATAAGCCTTTTCTTTCTCTCCGGATACTACCGGAATCTCAAAATTTATGCTCTCCGACAAATCACGCATGGAATACTGAGAAAAGGCCCAGTCATATAAATCCATATGGTCATCCCAGTCATTGGGTGCATTTAGTGTGACACAAACAAAACGGTCCCCATCCCGTTCACAGGCACTGACCAAGCATCTGCCTGCGGCCATAGTGAAGCCGGTCTTGCCGCCCACACAGCCGGGGCAAATTTGCAGAAGCTTGTTGTGGTTTACAAAGCTATGCTCTCCAATACTGTAGCTTTTCGTTGCGCTAAGCCTTGCAAATTCAGGGTTCTCCATGCAGTATGCCATCAGCTTTGCAAGGTCTGCAGCTGTTGAATAATGCCCATCTTCACTGAGTCCATGGGGATTTTTAAATTGGCTGTTATCCATACCAAGTTCCCGGCACTTTTCATTCATGAGCTCGGCAAACTTTTCAATGCTGCCTGCGGTGTGCAGCGCCAATGCAACTGCTGCATCGTTGCCGGATACCAGCATCAGGCCCTGAAGCAATTCCCAAACCGTGTAGCTCTCCCCCGCTTTCAGATACATGGAAGAGCCCTCAATATTGCAGCTTTCCGAAGTGATCTCCACCGTTTCATCAAGCTCACAATTTTCGATGACCACGATGGCTGTCATTATTTTTGTTGTGCTGGCTATGGGCTTTTGGGCGTCTGCGTTCTTTTCATATATAATCTCGCCGTTTTCCGCAATTAAAACAGCGGAAGCCGCACTTATTGCCGGTGCCTGCTTAACAGGCGCGCCAAGCAAAACAGCGCTGAGGCAGAGGCATGATATCAGAGTTCTAACAATAAGCACCACCCTTATCATTCTGGGGCAGTGCTTATTATTTACACTTATACCTTTATTACGCTGGGATTATTTGTCGTTCTTAGCTGCCTGATGTTTATCGATAAAGCTGTCCACACGGTCAATTACCTGAGGAACAAGGTCAATGATTCTGTCAACGGTATTGCTGGCAGGAGGAGTGACATTGACCATACGCACACAGCCATCCTTAATAACAAGGAAGCCAATGGGATCGATCTTTACGCCGGTTGCATTGCCGCCGCCGTAGGGCTTTTTATCGCCTGCGTTCTTGGAGTTAAACTCCACACCGCCGCCGCCAAAGCCAACGCTGATCTTGGAAATGGGTACAAGAGTGATGCCGTCCGGAGTGTAAATGGGATCGCCTACAACAGTGTCTACCTTAAGAATGTTCTTAACGCTCTCCATGGTGGTCTGCATCAGTTCGCCGATAGGATTGTTATCCATTTATTTCATTCCTTCCTCTGTATTAGAATTCTGAGTTTCAAGTTTGGTTTCGTTATTTAATCTCTGAAGCTGTTTGCGTTCTTTGCGAAGTCTCAGTTTGTTTTTAATAAGGATATGGCCAGCCTTGAACAGCAGTGCAAAGCCTACTGACAAAACCTGCCCGATTCGGATACTGAGGGCAAGAGCCGCATCAATGCTCATTTTCTCAGCCATAAAGTCAACTCTTGTCCAGACATCGCAGTCTCTCACCTTATAACGCTTTGCGCAAATCGGCGCAAGGCTTGAAAGGGCTGCGTTCACATACCCGAAGGTTTGTGCGGTATCGTATGGGTCTGAGCCGGCGGCGGTATAGTGAAGCAGGAACCTGTCCACCTTTAGCTTCCTGCCAAAATTACCCACAGCCTTGAGGGCTGCCTTGGCAAGAGAGAGCAGCTCATCAAAGTTAAAGCTCAGCTCCTTTTTCGGCTTTTGAGGCTTAACAGTCTCATCCGTTTCAGCTTTGACTTTTTGGGGCTTTTTTTCTTTCTTCTGCTTTGGCTCATGCTTTTCGGAAAGTTTTTTGGGAACAAGCTGAATATGGATTCCGCAAACCTTGGCCGAAAGCCTGAATTCATTGCTCACATACTCAGCATCTACCCCAACAGGGATAAGCAGTATAAGAAAAAGAAGCGCTATTATGATTCCCAGAGCAATCAATCACATCACCCCTCAAAGGTTTTATCTGAGTTCGCTCATTGTGATCTGTCCGTTATTTGCTGCATTTTGCAGCTCGTCAATGGCAGTCTGCAGTTTTTCCATGCCCTCGCCGCTGGTCATATCAGGCAAAGGCGGCAGAGCAGAAAGCTCACTGATTCCCATGGTGCGCAAAAAAGCGTCCGTCGTGCGAAAGATAGAGGGTCTGCCGGGAACATCCAGCTTGCCGCAGGGCTCGATAAGACCACGCTCAATGAGCGAGCTGACAGTGTATGTGCTGTCCACACCGCGAACCTGCTCAATATAGGCTCTTGTGACCGGCTGGAAATAGGCCACAATTGCCAGAGTCTCCAGTGCAGGCTGAGAGAGCATGGGAGCCTTGCGCTGCTCCAGAACCTTTGTAATGAAAGGTGCATACTCAGGTGCGGAGCAGAGCTGAAGCTTGTCCTCAAGCTTCAGAAGCCTCAGGCCACGCTGATTATTTTCATAGCTCTGGGCAAGTTCCGCGGCTATGCGCAGTATCTCGTCCTCATGAGTGTCCAGTATAAGTGAAAGCCTTGCCACGGGCACGCTTTCACCCGCTGCAAAAAGTATTGCCTCAATGGCAGAAGAAATATCCATAAATTTACTCAACAATCTTCTCTAAAATTTCGTCAATATCTCCGCCGGTATAGGAAATGCTGTAATCCCCTTCCATACGGCTTATATTGATGCTGCCCATACTGCAGAGCTCAAGCACCGAAACAAAGGTTGCGACCACTTCTGAGCGGGAGCGACAGCTTTTATAAAGCTCACCCAGCCTGAAATCCCCTGTTCTGAGAAGTTCAAGAAGCTGGCGGCTCTTGTCTTTTACGCTGTAAGTTATCCTTCTGGGAACAGCAGAGGCAAGTTTATCCTCGCTCTCAGGGGTTTTTACACCTCGGGAATACACACTGTAAAGGGCCTTTAAAAGATCCACCGGCTCGTGGCTGTACTCATATTCCTTTGAGCTTTTGGGCAGGGGCTCCGGCATCTTTACATAGTACAAAAGGCCAAGCTCCGAGGCTTTCTTCAGTTCCGGGGTGATTTTCTGTACCGCTGCCAGAACATCCTTGCACTTAAGCTGTTCCAGCGACGCCATCAGAACTTCCAGCTCGCTGACCTCTTCATCGCCTGTGAGCAGGGTCTTGGTTTTTATATACAGCAAGTGAGATGCCATCTGCACAAACTCACTGGCTATCTCCAGATCCATGCTCTGCATCTCTTCAAGATAGGCAAGATATTGATCCAGAATATCTGAAATACTGATGTCGCGAATTTCTATTTTATTTTTGGAAAGGAGCATCAGGATAAGGCTCAGCGGACCTTCGAAATCCTGCAGCTGATTTTTTTCCTTAACTACTCCCTCAAGGAAGAAACTTGGGTTTTCCATTGTCACACAACTTTACAAAAATTTAAGGGCAAGCTTTATGCCCAGATCCGCAAACACGGTCAATGCATTATACACATAGCTTATCGCGGCAGAAAGGGGCTTCCCCAATGCGCCGCTGGCTACCAGCAGGATCATCAGAATAGAACCGTATTTTTCATATCGCATCAGCTTATAATAACGCTCATTGCTCAGGCAGGAAAACAGCACCTTTGATCCGTCCAGCGGCGGCACAGGCAGCAAATTGAAAAGTCCCAGACCTATGCTCATATAGGCGGTGAGCTTGATCATCTCAAGGATATACTGACCGATGGTGCTTTCATACAGGGGGATATAAAGTACACCGAACAAAAACAGGAATACAATGCTTATTACCGCATTGCTCAAAGGGCCCGCCAGCGCAGTAACAGCCATGCCGGCTTTAGGATTTTTGAAATTATACATCTGTACGGGCACCGGCTTCGCCCAGCCCACACGAAATACCAGCATCATCAAAAGACCCATGGGATCCAAATGCTTTATTGGGTTCAGACTCAGTCTGCCCTCGTTTTTTGCAGTATTATCCCCCAAGGCGTATGCCGCGAGGCCATGGCTTATCTCATGGAGCGTGATACACAGCAGAGACGGGATAAGCCCCATAATAATGCTCAGAATATATGAAAAATCGAAAGCTTCCCAGATCATTTGAATTTCTTGGATTATTCTCACCCCATTATCTGTTTTATTCTATCAAATTAATCCATGAATTACAAGAGCGGGACAGGCAAAATCCGGTCCCGCTCTTAAAATCATTTTAAATAAGTTTTACGATCTCAGCCATTAGCGCATCTCTGCCCTGCCCCTTCTCCGCGGAGAAAGGAATGAGCACCACATCATCGGGAAGCTCAAGTGTATCCTTGATAAGCTTAAGATTAGGCTCAATCTCGCTTTTTTTCAGTTTATCCAGCTTATTGGCTACAACAACCAATTTGCAGCCGGAGCTCTTGAACCACTCTGCCATGGTAATGTCATCGGCAGTGGGCTTGTGACGGGAGTCAACAATCATCACACCCAGATCAATAAGACCTTCGGTTGCAAAAAACTGCTCCATCAGTTTGCCCCAGCGCTGTCTCTCACTTTGGGAGACCTTGGCATAGCCATAGCCGGGCAGATCAACAAAGTATATCTTATTATCAATGAAGAAGTAGTTTACATGTATGGTCTTTCCGGGAGAAGCGCCCACACGGGCAAAGTTCTTTCTGTTAAGGATCCTGTTTATGACAGAGGACTTGCCCACATTGGATTTGCCGGCAAAGACCACACTGGGAGCTGTGCTGTATATAAACTGTCCGGGAGCAGCGGCTGATTTTATAAATTCAGCCTTGTTAACATTCAATACCATATTTCACCTTACTGTCTTACCCCGCAAAGCTCAGAAGTCTGAGCGGGTGGAGGGCAAATCGCAGTTTCAAGACTCTGTCTTTCAAACACAAAATCCAGAACATTATCCACATGGTCAACGGGCATGAAATTCAATGCCTTGCGAACAGTCTGGTCAATTTCAGCCAGATCAGGCTCATTTTCCGCAGGGATAATAACAGTATCCACGCCTGCTCTCAAAGCTGCCATGGTCTTTTCACGCAGGCCGCCGATGGCCATAACCCTGCCGCGGAGAGAAATCTCGCCGGTCATGGCGATATCCGCTCTCACAGGGGTAGAGCTAAGAGCAGAAATGAGCGCAATACAGACGGTAATACCTGCGGAAGGACCGTCCTTCGGAACAGCACCCTCAGGGAAATGGATATGTATATCGCAGTCCTTATGGAAATTTGGGTCAATGCCAAGCTGCTTTGCACGGCTTCTGATATAGGTAAGGGCTGCCTTTGCGGATTCCTTCATCACATCGCCCAGATTGCCTGTGAGCTCAAGCTTGCCGCTGCCCTCAGTGACAGCAACTTCAACATCCAGCACTTCGCCGCCAACAGAAGTATATGCAAGACCCCGCACAAGGCCGATTTCGCCCTTTGTGCG
The DNA here is from genome assembly GCA_964649425.1 of uncultured Oscillospiraceae bacterium. Taxonomy (GTDB): domain Bacteria; phylum Bacillota; class Clostridia; order Oscillospirales; family Oscillospiraceae; genus Limivicinus. The sequence goes on along the minus strand of CAZYTE010000003.1, from coordinate 3,726 downwards.
CTTCTGATCGCTCTTATATCTGGCGGGACCAAGCACCGGCTCAAGCTTGCCGGCCTTTAAATTCAGAGCCTTGAACTTTCCTTCGGCAATGCCGCTGGCCGCCTTGCGGCAGACGGAGGCCAACTGTCTCTCCAGCTTACGCACACCGGATTCCTTGGTGTATGTACCGATAATCTCACGCATAGCCGCATCATCGATCTTCAGCTGATTTGCCTTAAGACCGTGCTTCCTGCGCTGCTTGGGCAAAAGGTGGCGCTTTGCTATCTGAAGCTTTTCCTCGTCGGTATAGCTGGAAAGCTCAATGACCTCCATACGGTCAAGCAATGCTCTGGGTATGGTGTCAAGGCTGTTGGCAGTGGTCACAAAGAACACCGAGGACAGGTCAACAGGAAGCTCAAGGAAGTTGTCTCTGAAGCCGCTGTTCTGCTCGGGGTCAAGGGCCTCGAGCAGCGCCGCGCCGGGATCTCCCTTGTAATCAGCACCCAGCTTGTCAATTTCATCCAGAACCATCAGGGGATTGCATGAACCGGACTGAATGATACCGTTGATGATCCTGCCGGGCATGGAGCCTATGTATGTCTTCCTGTGGCCTCTGATCTCAGCCTCATCATGAACGCCACCCAGAGAAATACGCACAAGCTTTCGGTTGGTGGCTCTGGCAATGCTCATGGCCACACTGGTCTTGCCTGTGCCGGGAGGTCCAACAAGACAGATCAAGCCACCCTTGACCTCAGGAGAAAGCTGCTTCACCGCCAGATACTCAAGAATCCGCTCCTTTACCTTTTCAAGGCCAAAGTGCTCATCATCAAGTATCTTTCTCGCCTTTGAAATGTCAATAGTCTCCTCAGTTGTAACACCCCAGGGAATTTCAAGGCAGACATCGATGTAGTTGCGCAGAACCGCAGCCTCCGAGGAGCCGAAGGGCTGTCTTGCAAGGCGGTTGAGCTCTTTGATAAGCTTATCCTTAACTTCCTGAGAAGCATCCAGTTCTTCGATCCTCATGCGATACTCGCTGATATCATCAAACTGATCCTCGCCCAGCTCAGACTGGATTATCTTCATTTCCTCACGAAGATAATACTCCCTCTGATTCTGGTTCATCTGCTGCTGAGTTGCATCATTGAGTTCTTTCTCAACACTCATGATACTGATCTCTCTGGTCAGTATTTTGGCGAGCTTTTCAAGCCTGCGGGAAGGACGCAATTCCTCCAGAAGCAGCTGCTTGTCGGCAGGACTTATGTTGGTAGTCTGTGCAATGTAATTGCACACATAGGACAGGTCGGAATTCTGCCGCACATGCAGAAGCTGCTCACCCATCAGCTCCGGGTTGAGCTGTACATAGGAATCAAAAACACGCAGGCAGTTGCGCAGGATCGCCTCCTTGCGCACAGCGCTGACGCGCTCTTCCAGATCGTTGTATTCACTGACCCTGGCAGTATAGCAGTCAAGATCAGCATAAATGTTCAAAGCCTCAGCTCTGTAAATACCCTCTACCAGTACTCTGCAGATCTTGCTTCTGGGTTGGCGCAGCTGCTGGCGGATGCGGCAGACTGTACCCACACGCCAGATATCCTTCTCCTCGGGCATCTCAGACTTGAGATCCTTCTGAGCGGCAAGAAAGATGTACTGGTCATTCTGCATCGCGGTGTTGATGGCGTTAAGGGACGCGGTACGCTCTACATCAAAGGTGAGCAGCATACCGGGAAAAACCACCATTCCGCGCAGTGCAAGCATGGGCAGGGTTCTTATCTTACTGTATTTTTCTGACATCAATTTACCCTTTCCAGATCTAGTGTTCAACCACAGGGCTTGAGTTGCCTATCACGCTGTCCGCGGTGACGATAACTCGCTTTGCATCGGGATCGGAGGGGATGGAGTACATGATATCGGTCATGACACCCTCCATAATGCTTCTCAGACCCCTTGCGCCGATCTTTTTCTCGATGGCAAGATCAGCAACTGCCTCAAGCGCGTCATCTTCAAACTCCAGTTCGACCCCATCATAACCCAGCAGCGCCTTATACTGCTTTGCCATGGAGTTTTTCGGTTCGGTAAGGATGCGCACAAGATCCTCTTTTTTAAGGCTCTCCAGAGAAGCTATAACAGGCAGACGGCCTATCAGTTCCGGAATAATGCCGAACTTCAGCAGGTCATGCTGCTGAACCTGGGCAAAAAGCTCACCGACATCACGCTCAGCACCGCTGACAATATCCGCGCCAAAGCCCATGGACTTTTTATCGGTACGCTTTTCAATGATCTTATCCAGACCATCAAAAGCTCCGCCACAGATAAAGAGGATATTGGTGGTGTTCACCTGAATAAACTCCTGCTGGGGATGCTTTCTGCCGCCCTTGGGAGGCACATTGGCAACGGTGCCCTCCAGAAGCTTCAGCAAAGCCTGCTGAACTCCCTCGCCGGACACATCACGGGTTATGGAGGTGTTCTCACTCTTGCGTGCGATTTTATCTATTTCATCAATATATATAATACCCTTTTCAGCTCTTTCCACATCGAAATCCGCTGCCTGAAGGAGCTTGAGGATAACATTTTCAACATCTTCACCCACATAGCCGGCTTCAGTGATAGTGGTAGCGTCGGCTATTGCAAAGGGCACATCCAGCATTTTGGCCATGGTCTGGGCGAAAAGAGTCTTGCCGCTGCCTGTGGGGCCGATAAGCAAAATATTACTTTTCTGCAGCTCCACATCGTCCTTGTCTCCGTGCAGGATACGCTTATAGTGGTTATATACAGCAACGGAGAGCACTACCTTCGCCCTGTCCTGACCGATAACATACTGGTCAAGATTCTCCTTGATCTGCATGGGCTTGGGAAGCTTCTCAAGAACAAGAGGATCGGCCTGATTATCCTCAGTGCTATGGCTGAAGCCCTCATCCTCTACGATGCTCATGCACATACGCACGCAATCATCGCAGATGTAGCTGCCATTGCCTGCGATAAGTCTCTCCACCAGAGACTGGGGCTTACCGCAAAAGGAACATCTAATGCTTCTTTTTTCATCATTCCTGGACATAAATTCCACCTCTTTTAAAGTATGGGGAGACAAAAGTCTCCCCATAGCGAACAATTAATTGCTGATTATCAGCGTTTGTAGATAACCTTATCAACAAGGCCATAGGTCTGAGCTTCCTCAGCAGTCATGAAATAGTCACGCTCGCAATCGCGCTCGATCTCCTCAACAGACTTGCCGGTATTCTCGGACAGGATCTTATTGAGCTTTTCCTTGATCTTCAGGATCTGCTGTGCCTGGATCTGTATATCGGTGCACTGACCGCGGCTGCCGCCGGAAGGTTGGTGGATCATGATCTCAGCGTTGGGCAGGGCGATGCGCTTACCCTTTGTGCCGGAGGACAGCAGAAACGCGCCCATGGAAGCCGCCATACCAACACATATGGTGGAGACATCGGGCTTAATGTACTGCATGGTGTCATAGATCGCCAGACCTGCGGTAACACTGCCGCCGGGGCTGTTGATATAAAACTGTATGTCCTTATCGGGATCCTGTGCTTCCAGATACAAAAGCTGCGCAACGATCAGGCTTGCGGTGGTGTCATTGACTTCCTCGGAAAGCATGACTATGCGGTCATTGAGCAGTCTGGAAAAAATGTCATAGGAACGTTCGCCGCGGCTGGTCTGTTCCACAACGTAGGGTACAAAACTCATTGTATTAAACTCTCCTTAAAAATATAAGCATCCAAGAGAGCATAT
>CAZYTE010000002.1:0-28163 GCA_964649425.1 uncultured Oscillospiraceae bacterium | reverse complement strand
CTGTCCTTATTCTTGTGCTGGCTTCGCTCATCCTGACACTCAACAACAACGCCTGTGGGGATGTGAGTAATGCGTATGGCAGACTCGGTCTTGTTGATGTGCTGGCCGCCTGCACCGGAGGAACGGAAGGTGTCAATCTTCAGATCACCCATATCGAGCTTAAAGTCCACATCTTCAATTTGGGGCATAACAGCGACGGTAGCGGCGGAAGTATGGATTCTACCGCCGGATTCGGTGACAGGAACTCTCTGAACTCTGTGGCCGCCAGCCTCAAACTTCAGTCTGGAATAGGCGCCTGCGCCTTCAATGACAAGGCTGATTTCCTTAATGCCGCCCAGTTCAGTTTCGTTCAGGTTGACAACATCAATTTTCCAGCCCTTGGACTCGGCATACATGGAGTACATTCTGTAAAGATCATATGCAAAGAGCATACCCTCCTCGCCGCCGACACCGCCGCGGATTTCCATAATAACATCCTTGCTGTCATTGGGGTCCCTGGGCAGCAGCAGAATTTTAATTTCCTGCTCAAGGCGTTCTTTGTCAGCTTTCGCAGCTGCAAATTCCTCCTGAGCAAGCTCCCGCATTTCAGGATCATTCATCAGCTCCATGGCATCGTCCATATCGCTGCATGCTTTTTCATAGGCGCAGTATGCCTCAACCACAGGTGCAAGCTCTCTGGCTTCTCTGTCACATTTGGCATACACTGCGGCATCAGAATAGGTAGAAGGCTCCTCCATGCGTCGAATAAGCTCTTCGTATTGATTCTTGAGTAATTTCAGTTTTTCAAACATAATAAGCTCCGAATATTTTTTATCAAGGTATTTTAACATATCCGTCTTTTTCTGTAAATAACAAACACCTGTCAGTAATAATTTAAATAAGAGGTAACCGTTCGGTATCTTGTGCTTGAACGCAAAATATGATATTATAAGATTTACGATTAACATGGGGGTTAGTGTGCATGTCCATTCTTAACGCAGTAATTCTTGGTCTGGTACAGGGTGTGGCAGAGTTTTTGCCTATATCCAGTTCAGGTCACCTTTCTATTTTGAACAACCTGTTCCATATGTCCAGCGTAGAGGAGGGACATCTGTTCTTCGATGTACTGCTTCATTTTGGAACTCTGGTCTCCATCTGCGTTGTTTACTGGCAGGATATCGTGGATATGATTCACGAGGTGCTGGGTATTGTAAACCTTGGCCCCTTGGCGGGAGAGAGAAGAGAGCGATACCCTTCGGCAAGGCTTTTTTATATGATCATCATGGCGACTTTGCCATTGCTGATTGTTCTTCCCATCCAGGACATGCTGGAAACCCTGTATTATAACAATATTTTCATTGGTGTTACCCTGATCCTGACCGGCTGTATGCTTTTTGTCTGCGATAAAATGACCGTTGGCCGCAAAACCGGCAACACCATGACCACTCTGGACGCCATAATTATCGGCCTTTGCCAGTGCGTTGCCATTGTACCGGGTCTGTCCCGCTCCGGCACCACTATTACTGCCGGTGTGGCATGCGGACTGAAAAAGGAGTTTGCGGTCAAGTTTTCTTTCCTCATGTCTCTGCCTGCGGTTATTGGCGCAAACATTCTCTCTTTTATTGATGTTCTTAAAGGCGGCGGCATCGACTGGCACAGTGTGCCGGCTTATCTTGTGGGCACTGCTGTTGCCATGGTTTCGGGCATTGCTGCTTTAAGCTTTTTGAAGCATGTGGTCAGCAAAGGTAAGTTCGGCGGCTTTGCCTTTTACTGCTGGCTGATCGGTGTGTTGTCCATCATACTTACGATGATATTCTGATTGAAAGGAATTTTAAATGGCACAAAGTAAAGCAAAAAATAATAGTTCTGCCAAATCTTCTTCGGGGAAGAAAAACAGCAAAAAAACTGCGGCGCAGCCTCAGGTGCCGCCTGTAAGGCGTGAGATATGGGCAGTTATATTCCTGTTTCTGTCAGTTTTTCTTTTCATAAGCTTTTTCAATACTGACGGTGCGTTTATTTCCTTCCTCGCGAACCTTGTGAAAGGATTTATCGGCTGGGGAGTGTATTTTGCTGCACCCGCCTTCTTTATCCTGTGCCTCATTCTGTTTTTCCACAGAGGCAAGCCGGTTGCTCTCAGAGTGACTTCCGTGCTGATCCTGCCGGTTCTGTTTTCGGCAGTCTGCCACCTTTTTGCAGGCGGAAGCACCGCTCCCGGAATTGAGTTTAAGCAGATGGTGGGCGATTTGTTTATGGATGGCCGTGTTCTTGACTCAGGCGGTGTGTTTGGAGGTTTGTTGGCTGAGGGATTGAAAATGGCTTTCAGCATCTACGGTGCCATGCCAATCCTGATGGCCTTTTTTGTGCTGTTTTTCATGATGGCATTCAAAGGCGGCGTGGCCGGTGTTTTCGGCCTTGAAAAGAAGCCCCGCGCTAAAAAATACACTCCCGAGGTTTTTGAAGATCCCGAAGCTGTTGCTGTAAAGACTTCCAGAAGCAGGAAAACTGCTCAGGCAAAAGAAATTCCGCCCGTGGAGCAGATTTCCCGAGGAAAATACATGGCGGATATTCCGATTTATGAGGATGATGAAGATTTCCTTCTAAACGGTAAAAAAGAGTTTTACGATGATAGCTTCCTGATGGAAGAAACACCCAAGCGATCCAAGAGCCGCAAAAAGGATGCTAAAGCCATAGAGGAACCCGTTGTTAGTGCTGAAAAGCCAAAATCAAAGGTCCAGAGCTTTGAAATTCCTGACGATGACGGTGAGGAGATTTTAGCTCCTGTCAAACCCAAGCGTTTCAGCGCGGAAATTTCCGATCCTCCCAAGGCTAAGAAAGTGAGCCGCACCGAGGTGGAGGCTGAGGCGGAAGCAGTGGCTCAGGAGATCCGCAGTTTTTCAGATAATTCAAACTATGAGTTTCCGCCACTAAATCTGCTTAAAAGCGGGGCGGCTGCAGCCGTTGATTCCAGAGAAGAGATCATGGTAAACAGGGAGCGCCTCGAGGGGGCTCTCAGAAGCTTCGGTATTGGCGCTTCTATTGTTGGTGTCACAAGAGGGCCCACAGTTACAAGATATGATATTGAGCTTGAACAGGGCGTGAAGCTTGCAAGAATCACCAATCTGGCAGGCGATCTGGCACTGGCTTTGGGTGTTGTAAATGTCCGCATTGCTCCCATTCCTGATAAGATTTCCACTGTGGGCATCGAGGTCCCCAACAAGATCGTCAGCACTGTTTATCTCAGGGATATAATTGACTCAAACCAGTTCAGCTCCGCAAAGTCCAAGCTTAGCTTTGCCTTGGGCAAGGATATCGGCGGCGACTGTGTGGTGGGCAATATTTCCAAGCTGCCCCACCTGCTTATTGCAGGCACCACCGGCTCCGGCAAATCCGTGTGTATGAACTCGCTTATTCTCAGCCTTCTTTATAAGGCAAGCCCCGATGAGGTGCGCCTTATCATGATAGACCCCAAGATGGTTGAGCTTGGAATATACAACGGAATCCCTCACCTTTTTGTGCCGGTTGTTACGGATCCAAAGAAGGCTGCAGGCGCACTGCAGTGGTCTGTTGTTGAGATGCTCAAAAGATACAGACTGTTCTCTGAAAAGGGAGTCAGAGACCTTGCAAGCTATAACAGAATCTGCCGCGAAAACAAGGAACAGACCATGCCTCAGGTTGTCATTGTCATTGACGAGCTGGCAGACCTTATGCTGGTGGCCTCCAAGGAGGTAGAAGAGAGCATTTGCCGCGTTGCCCAGATGGGCCGTGCCGCGGGTATGCACCTTGTTATTGCAACTCAGCGTCCTTCCGCCGATGTTATCACCGGTCTTATGAAGGCAAACATCCCCTCCAGAATCGCATTCGCGGTCTCGTCCGCAATGGAAAGCCGCATCATTCTGGATCAGGGTGGAGCCGAAAAGCTGGTGGGCATGGGTGATATGCTGTTTTCTCCCGTGGGCTGCGGCAAGCCTGTCAGACTTCAGGGTGCCTATGTTTCAGATGAGGAAAGGGAAGAGGTTATCCAGTTTATCAAGGAGAGCGCCGGAGATACCCAGCAGAACAAAGAAATCGAAGAGTACATGAACAAGGCGCTTGAGAGCAAAAACGCCAATGAAGGCGGTAAGGGCTCCAAGGAAGAGAGCGGCGGCTCCGGGTACGATGAAATGCTGCCCCAGGCTGTGGAGGTCGTACTGGAAATGGGCTCGTGCTCGGTATCCATGCTGCAGCGCAGAGTAAAGCTTGGTTATTCCAGAGCAGCCAGAATTGTTGACCAGATGGAAGAACTGGGGATTGTGGGCCCTTATGAGGGCGCAAAGCCCAGACAGGTGGTAATTGACCGAGCCGGATGGAACGAGATAAAACTGCAGCTTGGCCTTGGAGATGACTCTGAGGAAATATAAAAGGATTTAGAATTTATGGATTATTTTAAGCCGGAAATGTCTTTGCCGGATGTTAACCGGATCAGCATGCTTGGGCTTGCCCATATTGGTGACGGTGTATATGAACTGCTCACACGCACTATGCTGTGTGCCAAAGGGCATAACTCAGTAGGAGAGCTCCACAAGCTGACCGTGTCCTATGTAAAAGCACCTGCTCAGGCGAAGGCGGCTGAAAAGATCATGCCTATGCTCACCGATGAGGAAAAAGCGGTGTACAAGCGGGGAAGAAATACAAAGGTCAATTCCGTGCCGCAGAATGCGGATATCGGCCAGTATCACGCGGCAACCGGCCTGGAGGCTCTTTTTGGTTGGCTCTATCTGAGAGGATATAATCAGCGCATAAGCGAGCTTTTTTCGGTAATAGTACAGGAGACAGAAGATGCCACTTGATGCCATATGCCTTTCGGCTCTTACAAAGGAATTGAAAGGTGCACTGGAAGGCGGAAAAATAGATAAAATTCAGCAGCCGGAGCGGGATATGCTGCTGTGTTCTTTTCGGAATAATGGCAAGAACAGTAAGCTGCTCATCTGCGCCGGCAGCGGAAATGCCAGAGTTCATATAACGGAGACAAGCTTTGAAAATCCTGCTGAGCCGCCTATGTTCTGCATGCTCTTGAGAAAGCATCTCATAGGAGCACACATCATTTCAGTTACACAGCCGGAGCTTGAGCGTATGCTTATATTCGAGCTTGACTCAAGAAACGAGCTGGATATTCACTCCAGAAAACAGCTTGTTGTCGAGGTGATCGGCAGAAGCTCAAATGTGATTCTGGTGGACTCGGATGGCCGCATTATCGACTGTATGCGCAGGATGGATTTTGCGGGAGACAGTGAACGCCGTCTGCTGCCTGGCATGATATACAGGCTGCCACCAAAGCAGAACAAGACAAGTGTTTTTGATGCAAACCGGGAAAAAATTGAGCAGATGATCAGCAGTGCTGATCGGTCAGTCCCCCTGGATAAATGGCTCTTAAACAGCTTTTCCGGTTTGTCACCGCTTATCTGCAGGGAGCTGTCTGAAAACTGCGGTGGGGATTATGATAGAGTTCCCGATACTGTTGAGCGGTTTCTGGAATTCGTCAAGGAAGAGCATTTCATTCCCAACATGATCCTGCGGGATGCCAAGCCTTTTGATTTCAGCTTCATGCCTGTTCGTCAATACGCCTCAGCGGTTGAAGCAGAGCGCTTTGAAAGCTTTTCTGAAATGCTGGACGCGTTTTATTCAAGGCGGGACAAAGCCGAGCAGCAGCGCAGGCGCAGCGGCGAGCTGATGCGCAGCGTTAAAACAGTCAGAGACAGGCTGCAGCGCAAGCTTGCGGGCCAGTCAGAGGAACTGCGGCGCAGTGAAGGCAAGGAAGATGTGCGCAAAACCGCAGAGCTTGTGACGGCAAATATTTACAGGATTAAAAAAGGAGACAGAGTTCTCCGCTGTCAGGACTATTATGATCCCGACTGCAAGGAAATAGAAATTGCCCTTAACCCACTGAAAACTCCTCAGCAAAATGCAGCTATGCTTTTTAAGGAGTACAATAAGCTTAAGGGCGCGGAGCAGCATCTGACTGTGCTCATAAAGCAGGGGCAGGAGCAGCTTGAATATTTAAACAGTGTTATCAGCGAAATTGAACAGGCCGAGACCGAGCGGGATTTGTCCGACATCAGAAGAGAACTGATTTCTACCGGTTATATCCGAAAGCAGAAGAATTCAAAGCCTGACAAGGTCAAGGCGCAGCAGCCCCATGTTTTTCTCTCCGATGATGGTTTTGAAATTTTGGTGGGCAGAAACAATGTTCAAAACGATGAACTCACATTTAAAATTGCCCGCCGTACGGATTACTGGCTCCATACCCAGAAAGTACATGGCAGCCATGTCATTATCCGCTGTGATTCTCTTGAACCATCGGAAACCGCGCTGGAACAGGCTGCCTCCCTTGCGGTATACTTCTCTCAGGCCAGAGAGGGCGGCAAAACCGCTGTGGACTACGCAATGGTTCGCTTTGTGAAAAAGCCTGTCGGCTCTCTGCCGGGAAAGGTTATATATACTGACTATAAAACCTTAATGGCGACTGCCGATGAAAACCTGGTGACCAGATTGTTAAAATCAAAGAATAACAGGTGATATAAGCAATGAAATTTGACAGAAAATTGTTTAATATGCTTTTGCAGCTTTCGGCTGTTCTGCTGCTGTTTTGGTGGCTGCTCAGCAATATTTCAATTGTTCTGGGCTTTGTTGGAGGGGTATTTAAAATCCTTTCACCCTTTATTCTTGGTCTATGCATTGCCTTTGTCATCAACATAATTATGCGAAGTCTTGAAAAAGGCTGGTGCAGGCTTAAAGTTGGCAAAAAGGCCGAAAGAATCTGGCATAATCTGAAAAGGCCCATTTGTATATTTTTCAGTTTTATTATAGTGTTTGGTGTAATTTTTGCCATTGTTTTCATTGTGGTGCCTGAATTTAGTCAGACCATAGCGGCTTTGATGGAAAAAGCGCCACAGTATTCCAGCAAGCTGCAGAGCTGGTGGAATGAACTGATCGTTATCGGCGAGAAATATGCTCTTGATCTGCCCAATATGAGCTTTGACCTGCAGAAGGTAGTTGATATGGGTATGGGCTTGCTCACCGGCGGTGGAAAACTGGTGATAAACACCACGATCGGCATTACCACTTCCTTTGTTTCGGGTATTGTCAACTTCTTTGTTGCGCTTATTTTCTCTATCTATATTCTGGCGCAAAAGGAAGTTTTCGGCGCTGCCGTGAAGAAGCTGCTGTATGCGATTTTCAGACCGGAGACTGTCAATAACATCCTTGGATTCAGCTCTCTTGTAAACCGCACTTTTACAAATTTTGTTACCGGTCAGCTTACTGAAGCTGTGATAATTGGTGTGCTTTGTTTTATCGGAATGTTGATTTTCAAGTTCCCCTATGCAGCCGTGATTGCTGTGCTGGTCGGTTTTACTGCCCTTATCCCGGTGTTTGGCGCATTTATCGGAACCGGTATCGGAGCCTTCCTTATTTTGCTGGATACTCCCATCAAAGCGCTGTGGTTTGTGGTGTTTATTATTATCCTTCAGCAGCTTGAGAATAATCTTATTTACCCCAAGGTGGTTGGTAAATCAGTCGGCCTGCCGGCTGTATTTGTACTGATGGCTGTTACCATTGGCGCAAGCAGTTTTGGTATAATGGGTATGCTCATTAGCGTTCCGACTGTTTCGGTCATTTATACAGTGTTTGCCCGTTGGGTGGATATCAGACTCAAAGAGAAGCATATTGATGATGCAGCCATATAGAAAGAGAACCCTGTCCGGTGACAGGGTTCTCTTTTGCTTGAATTTATTGAATTATCTGCGTCGCAGCTGAAACTCATAATACTTGCGGGGAAGGACTTTAGCAATAATATATCCTATAACACCGGCCATAGAGCCTACAATAACACCGCCGAGAACATCGGAGGCGTAATGAACGCCGAGGTAGATTCTGGAAACACCCATCAGTACCGCGAAAACAAGTGCCAGCCAACTGATTTTTTTACGGCCCAGAATAAACAGGGGAACCATGGAAGCAAAAGCGGCAGTGGTGTGGCCGGAGGGGAAGCTCTTATCACTTTCGGTATGCTGACCCATCACAGTCCAGATCTGGTAGAATACGCTGTTTTGATCAACGTAGGGGCGAGGGCGGGCGATGACTATCTTGAGCCACAGGTTAGTAAACAAAGCGCCGATGGCAAGGCCCAAAAGCATTGCGGTGCCATATTTGCGGGTCTTTTTAAAGATCATGAGGAAAACGGCAATGATTATAAGGCAAATTCCATCATCACCCAGGAAAGAGATAAACTCCATGATAGGGGTCAAAACAGGACCGGCGATCAGATAAAGCTTGTGGATAAGAACGGCTACAGCTTCATCAAATCCGGCAAAAACGGTGTTCAGCCACAGTGCGGCAGCTGTCATTTGTGTAGGCATATTTAATATTCCTTTCCATTTTGTATGCCACATTCTAACATAGTTTATATTTACAAGTCTACCTGAATTTACATATAAAAGCTAAAATTGGCACATAATATGGCCAGATCAATTTAGGAGGTAGGCCTATGAAGAGAATAGTTACTTCTTTTTGTGCCGTTTTGATGTCAATTATCATGCTGGGCAGTATTAGCCAGCAAGGCTTTGCGGAGGGCAGTGCGCCTGTTGCCGAAAATTTAGAACTGAAAACCTATAAAAATGTTTCTGTGGGTGGGCTTTTGTCAGCCTATGATCCGGATGACGATGTAACCAGCTTTGAGATCACAACAAAGCCTGTCAAGGGCGACATTGAGGTCAGCGATGATGGCAGCTTTGTATATACCCCACGGGAAAATAAAAAAGGCAGAGATTATTTCGGATATAAAGCTGTGGACAGTCAGGGGAACTACTCCCAGGAAGCAACTGTGATAATTTGCATTGAAAAACAAAAGACAGATGTAAAGTATTCTGACCTTCATGGTAAAGCTGAGGAGTATGCGGCAGTAGAACTAGCTGAGCAAGGGATATTTGTCGGTGAACAGATAGGTGGGGAATACTGCTTTTATCCGGATAAAACAGTCAGCCGCGGCGAATTCCTCGCAATGAGTATGCTGGTATCCGACGAGCCGGTCGTATCTGCTGTCATGTCAATGGGGGCGGACAACGAGAATATGCCTGCATGGTTGAGAGAATATGCATGTACCGCCATGCTGAAAGGCTATGACATCAATTACGACTGGAGCATGAATATTGACCGCAGTGAAGCAGCGGCCATGTTGGACAGCAATCTGAACACCACAAAGGTCTCGTATATAAATTATGAGGCAGACCTCAGTGAGGGTGTGGCACAGGCCTGCGCCAATCTCAGCGCCTGTGGAATAATCAAAGAAGGAGAGCCCCTGTTTGACCATCTGACCCGCTCCGATGCAGCTCAGATGCTCGCTAAATCCCTGCAGCTCAAAGAAAACAGATAGTTTGTTGATACCCTGCCAAATTGACCGGCAGGGTATCTTTCGTGTTGTGATTTAGATAATGAAGTGTTATAATAAAATGACAAATTAGCTCTGGAGAACGCACATGGACAGATTCAAACTTGTATCGGCTTATGAGCCCACCGGAGATCAGCCTGCGGCTATCGAAGGGCTTGTGAGCGCCATAGAAAACGGAATAGATGAACAGGTCCTTCTGGGCGTAACCGGTTCCGGTAAAACCTTTACCATGGCAAACGTAATTGCCAGACTGAACAGACCCACTCTTGTGCTGGCACATAACAAAACTCTTGCGGCCCAGCTTTGCAGCGAATTTAAGGAGTTTTTCCCTGAGAATGCGGTTGAGTATTTTGTGTCCTACTACGACTATTACCAGCCGGAAGCCTATATTGCCCATACAGATACTTTTATAGAGAAAGACTGCTCAATCAATGATGAGATCGAGAGACTTCGCCACAGCGCAACATCCAGCCTTTTTGAGCGCAGGGATGTAATTGTTGTGGCTTCCGTTTCATGCATTTATGGTCTGGGTGACCCCATAGACTATGCAAACATGGTCATTTCTTTAAGACCAGGACAGACCAGAGATTTTGATGAGCTTTTGAGAAAACTCATTGAGATTCGCTACGAGAGAAACGACATCGCCTTTGAAAGAAACAAGTTCAGAGTAAGAGGGGACACGGTTGAGATTTTCCCGGCCTACTCAAATGATAAAGCCATACGGGTGGAGTTTTTCGGTGATGAGATCGATAGAATAAGCGAAGTGAATGTGCTTACCGGCAGCGCCACCAGAAATCTTAATCATGCCGCAATCTATCCTGCCAGCCATTATGTTACTACCAAGGATAAAATGGCTGCGGCCATTGAGAGAATCCGCGAAGAGTGTGATGCGCGGGTCAAGTATTTTGAAGAAAACAACAAACTGATCGAAGCCCAGCGAATCAGACAGAGAACTGACTATGACATAGAGATGATGCAGGAGCTGGGTTACTGCACCGGAATTGAGAACTACTCCAGAGTGATTTCGGACAGAGCCCCCGGCAGTCCGCCTATGACACTGCTTGACTACTTCCCTGAGGATTTTCTGCTTTTTGTGGATGAGAGCCATGTTACTCTGCCCCAGGTCAGAGCCATGTACCGCGGTGACAGAGCAAGAAAAGAGTCCCTTGTGGATTTTGGTTTCCGTCTGCCCTCTGCCTTTGATAACAGACCGCTTAATTTTGAGGAATTTGATGAGCGCATTCATCAGCGGGTCTATGTTTCGGCAACTCCCGGAAGCTATGAGCGTGAGCGTGCGGGCCAGATTGTTGAACAGATAATCAGACCCACCGGCCTTTTGGATCCTGAGATATTTGTCAGACCCATTGAGAGGCAGATAGATGATCTTATTGATGAGATAAACAACAAGATAAAGCTGGGTCAGCGCAGTCTTGTCACCACTCTTACAAAGAGAATGGCTGAGGATCTTACTGATTATCTCAACAATGCCGGAATACGCTGCCGATATATGCACCATGATATTGGTGCCATTGAGCGTATGGAGATAGTGCGCGATCTGCGCTTGGGGGAGTTTGATGTGCTTATTGGCATCAACCTTTTGCGCGAGGGTTTGGATATTCCGGAAGTTGGTCTGGTGGCAATTCTGGATGCCGACAAAGAAGGCTTCCTGAGAAGCGAAACAAGCCTTATCCAGACAGTTGGCCGCGCTGCCAGAAATGCTGACAGCATGGTCATAATGTATGCGGATACAGTTACACCGTCCATGCAGTCCTGCATTGATGAGACAAACAGACGCCGCGAGATTCAGAAGGCTTATAACCGAGCCAACGGAATAGTTCCACAAACCATTATCAAGAGCGTCAGAGGCCTGATTGAAATATCTTCTGAGGCGGCTCCTGTTGTATCAAAGGCCAACGGCGTGAAAATGACCGAGCGTGAGCGTAAGGAGCTTATTGACAAACTGACTGCAAAGATGGAAAAGGCTGCAAAGATGCTTGAATACGAGATTGCTGCCGAACTGAGAGACGAGATAATCAGACTCAGGGGCGAAAAGTGAGGAATACCATGAAACTGATGATTTTGGATGGCAACAGCATAATAAACCGGGCGTTTTACGGCATTCGCCCGCTCACTGCACCGGACGGCACACCAACAAATGCGGTGTACGGTTTCCTCGCTATTTTGCAGCGTATGCTGGATGAACAAAAGCCGGATGCGGTCTGCGTAAGCTTTGATTTGAAAGCACCTACTTTCAGACATAAGAGTTATGAGGGCTATAAGGCACAGAGAAAGCCCATGCCCGAAGATCTTGCCGTTCAGATGCCCATACTCAAGGAAACTCTTGATGCAATGGGCATCCGCCGCTACGAGCTTGAGGGATATGAGGCAGATGATATTCTCGGAACTGCTGCAGCAATTTGCGAGAACAAGGGTTGGGATTGCGTTATCGTAACCGGCGATAAGGACAGTCTGCAGCTTATTACTGATACAACTACTGTCTGCAATGTTAAGACCAGAATGGGGCAGACTGAGACAATAAACTACACACCGGAAGTGTTCAAAGAAGAATATGGATTTGAGCCCAGGCGGATGGTTGACCTGAAAGCACTTATGGGTGACAGCTCTGACAATATACCCGGAGTACCCGGTGTAGGTGAAAAAACCGCCATGAGCCTTATTCAGAGCTATGGCAGCATTGAAAAAATTTATGAAGACCTGACTTCTCTGGATATAAAAGAAGGTATCCGCAAAAAACTGGCTGCCGGCGAGGAGAGTGCCAGAATGTCCTACTCTCTGGCTACCATATTCTGCCATGTGCCTATCAGCTTTGAGCCTGCGGAGAACCTGTGGGACAACAGCTTTACTCCCGGACTTTACGATCAGCTTAAGCGTCTGGGCTTTAGCAAGTTTATTGAAAAGTGGCATGTGGAGCCTGCTGCGGAATGTGTTCAGAAAGCCAGCGCAGAAAAAAAGCACCGGGTCTCTGTTGACAGCAGCGAAAAAGTTGAGAGCTTTCTTAAATCCGTGACAGCAGAGGACCATGTTTCTGTTTTCTGTATTGATGGAATTGAAAACATAGATATTTGCACATCTGATACGGTATATTCTATTTCATGGGCAGGCTGCGGCGATGATTATAACAGGCTTCTGCGGTCAATATTCAGCAGTGGGATCAAAAAGATATCCAGTAATGTGAAAGACATCATGGGAATGCTTATAAAAGAAGGCCTTCCTGTGGACGGTTTTGTTTTTGACACCGCACTTGCCGGATATCTGCTTGATGCCACCGGCAATGATTACTCAGCCGAACGCCTGAGCATGAAATACCTGGGCAGAGAAGCAGGCGGAGCGGAGGCGTTGTATGAGCTTTATTCCGTACTGGATGAAAAGCTGAAAGAATATGAGATGGATAAGCTCTATTACTCAGTAGAGCTGCCCCTGTGCAGAGTTCTGGCGGATATGGAGCACACCGGATTCTTTGTGGACAAGAAAGCATTGTATGACTATGGCGAAAGCCTCAATGCCGGAATTGAAAGCTTGCAGCAGAGCATTTGGCAGCATGCGGGACACAGCTTCAATATTAATTCACCCAAACAATTGGGAGAAGTCCTGTTTGAAGAGCTTATGCTTCCTTCTGGAAAAAAGACCAAGACCGGCTGGAGCACCAGTGCTGATGTGCTTGAAAAGCTCAGCGGAAAGCACGAAATCGTTGATGAAGTGCTGGAATACCGAATGCTTACAAAGCTTAAATCCACCTATGCTGATGGCTTGCTTAAAGTGATTTCTGAAGACGGCAGGATTCATACCAGTTTCCAGATGACTGTCACCGCAACAGGAAGACTTTCATCTACCGAACCCAATCTGCAGAATGTACCTGTCCGTAAAAAGCTGGGCGCTCAGATAAGAAATATGTTTGTCGCGTCTCACGGAATGAGTCTTGTGGATGCCGACTACAGTCAGATCGAACTGAGGATACTCGCCCATATCTCTGACGATAAGACGATGCAGCAGGCATTTATGAGCGGGGAGGATTTCCATTCCATTACTGCGTCGAATGTTTTCAATGTTCCTTTAAATGAGGTTGATTCAACTCTGAGAAGCAGAGCAAAGGCCGTAAATTTCGGTATTGTATATGGAATTTCAGCCTATGCGCTGTCTCAGAGCATAGGTGTCTGGCCCAGTGAGGCAAAGGAATACATGGATGCATACATGGCAAAGTATCATGGCGTCAGAGATTATATGAAGTCCATAGTTGAAAAAGCAAAGGAAGACGGATATGTAAGCACTATCTATGGCAGACGCAGAGAGCTGCCTGAGCTAAAAAGCTCCAACTTCAATATGCGCTCTTTTGGTGAGCGTGTGGCCCTTAATATGCCCATTCAGGGAACCGCGGCAGATATCATAAAAATTGCCATGGTCAATGTGTATGACAGACTGAGAAGGGAAGGACTGCAGGCCAGACTCATTTTACAGGTGCACGATGAGCTGATCGTTGAATGTCCCGAATCGGAAGCTCAGCAGGTAAAAGAGTTGCTGCTGGAGGAAATGGAAAACGCGGCTTCCCTGGCAGTGCCCCTTACGGTTGATGTACACTGTGGACATAGCTGGGCGGAGGCACACTGATGGATTGCAGAATAATTGACGCTCAGAAAGCACACATCCCAATGCTTGAAGAACTGGAAAAGCAGTGCTTTTCTTCTCCGTGGACAGCTCAAATGCTTGAAACTCAGCTGCCAGACGATAAACATGTTTTTATAGTGGCAGAAAAGGATGGAGCTGTTCTGGGATATGTGGGCATGATGTATATTTTGGATGAGGGATATATATCCAATGTTGCCGTTTCACCAAAGTGTCGACGGCAGGGACTTGCAGATGCCCTGATAGCAGAACTTTTAAGGCGGTCTGAGGCCATGGAGCTTGGTTTTGTTACTTTGGAGGTTCGGCAGAGTAATCAGCCTGCCAGAGCACTCTATGCAAAGCATGGCTTCAAAGATGTTGGTATTAGAAAAAATTACTATGATTTACCCAAAGAAGATGCTATACTAATGACCAAGTTTATGAAATGAGGCATTTGAATGAAAATTCTTGCTTTTGAATCTACCTGCGACGAGACCGCTGTTGCGGTGGTTGAAGACGGTCGTAAAATCCTGACAGATCAGATTTTTTCTCAGGCGGATCTGCATGCTGTTTACGGCGGCGTTGTGCCCGAAATCGCATCACGCTGCCATGTGGAGTCAATATCTCAGCTTGCTCAGAAAGCGATTGAAGCCGCAGGAATCAGCAGAGCCGATATTGATGCAGTTGCGGTGTCCTACGCTCCCGGCCTCATCGGCGCCGTACTGGTTGGTGTAAATTTTGCCAAATCCTGCGCGCTGGCTCTGGGAGTCCCCCTTATTCCCGTGCATCACATAAAAGCTCATATTGCGGCTAATTATCTGGCGTACCCTGAGCTTGAGCCCCCCTTCCTTTGCCTTGCCATTTCAGGCGGCAACTCCATCATTGTGGATGTGCGCAGTTATACCGATATGAAGATCATCGGCGCAACCAGAGATGATGCGGCAGGCGAATGTTTTGATAAGACCGCGCGTGTTCTCGGCCTGCCTTATCCGGGCGGTAAACCTGTGGATCAGCTCTCCCAGGGCGGAGATGATACAAAGTATTCTTTCCCCATATCCCATGTGGATGGCAGTCCCTATGACATGAGTTTTTCCGGGCTGAAAACCGCCGTAATAAACCTTGTACATAATGCCGAGCAGAAGAATATTGAACTTGACAGACCGGGACTTGCCGCTTCTTTTACAAAAGCGGTGAGTGACAGTCTTGTACCCAGAACCATGGATGCTGCAAAGGAGCTTGGACACAAAAAGATCGTCGTTGCCGGCGGTGTAGCGGCAAATTCCAGGATACGCGCTGATTTTCAGGCCGCAGCCGGGAAGAATGGTTTTGAGCTGTATGTACCTCCGCTCAGATTGTGCGGAGATAACGGCGCTATGGTAGGGGCTCAGGCATATTATGAGTTTCTCGAGGGCAATACTGCCGGAAGCGATCTGAATGCATATGCGACTATGGATATTTAATCAAAGAGGATGAGTGAAATGGGAGTTCATGACGGACACAGAAAAAGGCTTAGAGAGCGATTTGTTGAGCATGGCCTTACCAGCTTTAACGACATAAACTCCCTTGAACTTCTTTTGGCCTATGCTATCCCCAGGAAGGATACAAATGAACTGGCTCATAAGCTGCTGGATACATTTGGCTCTCTGCGGGCTGTGTTTGAGGCATCCCATCATGAGCTTCTCGCAGTGGAGGGCATAGGGGAGAATGCTGCGGTTCTTATCAGTCTGATACCACAGATATACAAGAAAGCGTCAGTATGTGAGGCTGATAAAATCAAAAAGTGCAACAGCATTGAGCTGCTTGTAAGATACCTGCAGCCGCGGTTTTTAAATGAGAGAGACGAAATCCTTATTATGCTCTGTCTTGACAGTGGAATGAAAGTTATTAACTGTGTGGAGGTCGCAAGAGGTGTTGTCAATGCGGTTGAAACAAATTCCAGGCGAATTACTGAGCTCGCTTTAAAAAGCAGGGCCACATTTGTTGCCCTGGCACACAATCATCCGGACGGAATGTCCATTCCATCTGTTGAAGATGATTTTTTTACAAGACAGATTAAAGCTGCTCTTGATTCCGTTCAGATAAAACTTATAGATCACATTATATTTGCCGGAGAAGAATGGTCCGCATATTCATCAATCGGATTTCTTTTATAAGATTATGTAAACATAAAATTGTATTTTTTTTGTTACCATTAATGCTTTCCGCCCGCTTTTTAGGTTTATAATTTTTATCAAATTCTGAAATTTCAACATTTAAGCATGTTGAAAACCCTGTTGAAAATGTTAATAACAGATTGGATAATTTTTATTCTTAAAAATTATGTAACTCATTTTGCCGTGATTTGGTAGGCTGAAATAAGCGCAAATGGAAGAAATAATTTAATGTTATTACAAAAATGAAGTTTTTTTGAAACTTAATTATACAGATTGTTATATTGCCTGCGTTTTGTTGACTTGCAAAAATAAATGTGGTATTATGAACAAGTTATAAGTTTGCTGGTATAGCTCAGTCGGTAGAGCACTTCACTCGTAATGAAGGGGTCGTGTGTTCGAGTCACATTACCAGCTCCAAAAACCGTCGTATTGTGCGGCGGTTTTTCGTTTGCTTTGAATATATATTCATTAAATTTAACAATATAAAGCGTGAAAAACAAATATGTTTCTTGCAATATAACAAAAGTGCACAAATACGGTCAGATGGTATTGACATATCTTACAAAGGGTGTTATTATTCAGCCACAATTGAATCGCTTGGATAGAGGCGCGGTAAACAATAGTAGTGGTCGGTAAGGTCTGGCAGCCGCCGTTCACGAAAGGGGATACCGCCGAAGTTTGAGAAAAGTGCCTGATTTTCTTATGCTGGGTCGTCAGAGAATATCTGACGGACTGTCACAATAATTTGTGAAGCGCTATCAGTGTTTAGTGATTATAGTTTTTTAAGCTATTATGATTTTACATGAACCGCTTGACAAAGCGGTTCATTTTATTTAACCCACCGGCGGGGAGAATTAAGCCGGAGACCAAAAGGTCAGAAAGGACTAAAAAATGAGAAGAATTATTGCAGCAATGATGGCACTTGTGATGATGTTTGCACTGTGTGCCTGCGGTGCCAGCGAAGCACCTGCATCCACTCCCGTTCAGGATTCCGTCGCAAGCGGCGTTGAAGACGGCGTTTTCACCATCGCAATGGAATGTGCATATGCTCCCTACAACTGGACTCAGAGCGATGACTCCAACGGTGCGGTTCCCATCGCCAACGTTCCCGGTTCCTACGCAAATGGCTACGATGTTATGATCGGCAAGAAGATCGCAGAGGCCAATGGCTGGCAGCTGGAAGTAATCCAGTCCGACTGGGATTCTCTGGTTCCCGGTGTTCAGACCGGTACCTTTGATGCAGTTATCGCAGGTCAGTCCATGACTGCTGAGCGTTCCGAGCAGGTTGATTTCGCAGGCCCCTACTTCTACGCTTCCATTGTTATCCTGACCAAGGCTGACAGCCCCTATGCAAACGCTACCTCCATCGCTGATCTCTCCGGCGGTTCCTGCACTGCTCAGCTTGCTACTATCTGGTATGACCAGTGCCTGCCTCAGATCGAGGGTGCAAATATCCAGAGCGGCTCTGAGTCCGCCCCTGCAATGCTGATGGCTCTTGAAACCGGCGCTGTTGACTTTGTCTGCACCGACCTGCCCACCGCACAGGGTGCCGTTGCAGCATACCCCGATATGGTAATCCTGAACTTCTCCGGTACTGAGGGTGACTTCCAGTTCACCGAGCAGGAGAGAGCAGAGAACGTTAATATCGGCGTTTCTGTGATGAAGGGCAACACTGTTCTGCGCGAGAGCATCGATGCTGTACTGTCTGAGATGACTGTTGAGAACTTTGAGACCATGATGGCTGAGGCAATCTCCATCCAGCCCATCGAGTAACATAAATATTTATCAGGGCGAGAGGAAAGCTCTCGCCCTGAATTTGATGTTTTCCTCAGCGGATTAAAACAGAAGGAGTAGACTTATGTCCAAGTTTTCTCAGCTTGCAAGTGATATTGTCAAGCTCTGGACCAAATACGGCGATCAATATCTTACCGGCATGATGAACACGCTGACGCTGGCTTTGGTTGCTACGATTATTGGCTGCGTCATCGGATTTATATGTGGTGTTCTTAACACTATTCCCTGCAGTAAGAACGATTCTCCCGTCAAGCGTTTCTTTATGGGGCTGGTGCGTGCCGTTGTTCGAATTTATGTTGAAGTGTTCCGTGGAACACCCATGGTGCTGCAGGCAGTTTTCCTCTATTATGGTCTGCCTTATTTCACAAACAATGCAGTACGCTTTGAGAGCCTTTGGGTTGCTGCCATCCTGGTTGTTTCCATTAATACCGGTGCTTATATGGCTGAATCCGTCCGCGGCGGTATCATCTCTATCGATCCCGGTCAGACTGAGGGTGCAAAAGCTATTGGCATGAATCATGTTCAGACCATGACAAATGTTATTCTCCCTCAGGCATTGAGGAATATTATGCCTCAGATCGGCAACAACTTCATTATCAACGTAAAGGATACTTCTGTCATGTTTATCATTGGTTTCCCCGATTTCTTTGCTGCGCACAGAGCAGCTGTTGGTGGAAGCTATCTGTATTTCCCGTCGGCCACTGTTGAAATGGTAGGTTACCTGACCATGACCCTGCTGGCTTCTGTGATCCTCCGTTATGTGGAGAAGCGTATGGATGGCAGCAGCAACTATGAGCTTGTTCAGGTCGATCCACTTACTATGACTGCCGGTACATACAGCCATCCTCACAAGGATACTTCCTTCGATGAGCAGAACAAGGACTACAGAGAGAATTTGAAGGAAAGTATGAAGAATCGTAATTTCAGTTCGAGAGGAGAGCGCTGATATGGGTGAAATGATTCTACAGGTAAATCATCTTTCTAAGTCCTTTGGCTCTCATGAAGTCTTGAAAGACATTGATTTTGTCGTTGAAAAAGGCGATGTAATAAGTATCATTGGTGCTTCCGGTTCCGGCAAGTCCACCCTGCTGCGCTGCATCAATCTTCTTGAAACTCCCAGCTCCGGTGAGATTCTTTACCATGGAGAAAATGTATTGGGCAGGGGAGTAAAGGCTACTGATTACAGATCTCATGTCGGCATGGTTTTCCAGTCCTTCAATCTTTTTAACAATATGACTGTCCTTGATAACTGCATCGTAGGTCAGGTGAAGGTGCTTAAAAAGAGCAAGGAAGAGGCTAAGCAGCATGCTCTCTATTATCTTGAAAAGGTTGGTATGACTCCTTATATCAACGCAAAGCCCCGTCAGATTTCTGGTGGTCAGAAACAGCGTGTTGCAATTGCGAGAGCCATGGCAATGGATCCCGAGGTGCTTCTCTTTGATGAGCCTACTTCCGCACTTGACCCTGAGATGGTCGGTGAAGTTCTTTCTGTTATGAAAGATCTTGCTCATGAAGGTATGACTATGCTGGTTGTAACTCATGAAATGGCCTTTGCAAGAGATGTCAGCAACCGAGTTGTTTATATGAATAACGGTGTTATTTGTGAGCAGGGCAGCCCGGAGGCTGTTTTTGGAAATCCTCAGCAGCCTGAAACCAAAGAATTCTTGGCAAGATTTATTAACAACTGATAAAAAACAGGGATTGAGATCAATCCCTGTTTTGCTATGCATTGCATAGTAAAATAATTATAATATTAAAATTTCATGCGCTGAAGTATTTGCTTATTATCGCAGCGTGTTCAAAGTGCATGAAATACTATACTGTCATACCTGCATCTCTCATTACAGAACGAAGATATGCGCCATGTTCTTCGGAAATCTCAGTCAGCGGCAGACGAAGAATTCCGGAATCCATTTCAAGCAGCTTCATAGCGTGTTTTATCGGTATGGGGTTAGTTTCAATAAATAAGCTTGAAAATAAAGCTGCATATTTGCTGTAAAGCTCAGTCGCTGCTTTGTAATCTCCCTCAGTGCAAAGACAGCATAGCTTTGCAATTACTGAGGGAATAATATTTGATGCTACGGATATTACGCCTTTTGCTCCCAAAGCCATCATAGGCAGCGTGCTGTCATCATTTCCGCTCCATATAAAAAGGTCATCTCCGCAGACGCTTCTGATCCTGCCGATTGCTCCTATATCTCCGGATGCCTCCTTAACGCCGTTTATGTTGGGGTGCTGGGAAAGGATTTTATATGTGTTCGTGTCGATGCCTATGCCGGTCCGGCCGGGTACATTGTACAATATCATAGGAATGTTTACTCTGTCTGCAACATGTGTGAAATGTTCAAGCAAACCACTGGAGTTTGTTTTATTATAATAGGGACAGACCATCAGTATTGCATCAGCACCATGGAATTTTGCATCTTCTGCTTTTTTTAATGCACTAATTGTGTTGTTGCTTCCTACACCGACAATAACTTTCATTCGGCCATTAACTTCTCTGACAGTTAAACGAACCAGCTCTTCAAATTCATTTGTGCTAAGGGTGGCATTTTCTCCGCTTGTTCCGTTAACCACTACGGCGGAGATTCCGTTTTCATACTGAAATTCAATATTTTTTCGGAGTCTGTCATAATCGATTCCGCTCTCGGTGAACGGTGTGATAAGTGCGGTGCAGGCTCCATTAAAAACAGGTGTTTTTACCATGTTTACCTCCCAAAGCGTTTTGTTAAACACGAAAATATATTCAAATGAAAGAAGCTCTATTACAATGGCATTGAAATAGAATATAATTTCTGCTAAAATATAAAAACTGTCAAATTAACAATCGATAATATCGGAGTATATATTTCATGAAGAAATCAGATTTTTATTTTGATCTTCCGGAGGAGTTGATCGCTCAGACGCCTTTGCAGCAGCGCGACAGCTCGAGGCTGCTTTGCCTGAACAAAAATACAGGTGAGCTTGAGCATCAGCATTTCTATAAACTGCCCGATTATCTCAAAGAGGGCGACTGCCTTGTGCTGAATGATTCCAGAGTTCTGCCGGCCAGACTGATAGGCAGTCGTATCACCGGCGGCAGTGTTGAGCTTGTTCTTCTGAGAGATCTGGGTGATGGCTGCTGGGAATGTCTCAGCCGTCCCGGCCGCAAAACCAAACCCGGTGCGGAATTGATCTTCGGCGGCGGTGAGTTAAAAGCGACTGTTGAAGAAGTGGCTGATGGCGGAAACAGAATTGTAAAGTTTCATTATGAGGGTATCTTCCTTGAGGTTCTTGAGAGGCTTGGCAAGATGCCGCTGCCTCCGTATATAACCGAGGAACTGAAGGACTCTGAACGCTATCAAACGGTGTATTCAAAAGAGCTTGGAAGTGCAGCCGCACCTACGGCAGGTCTGCATTTTACTCAGGAGCTTTTGGACACTATACGGAACAAGGGTGTTAATGTTTGCTATGTAACTCTTCATGTTGGTCTTGGAACTTTCAGGCCGGTAAAGGAAGATGAGATTGAGGATCACCCCATGCATTCCGAATTCTGCATTATTCCAGCGGAAACAGCAAGAATAGTCAATGAGACAAAAAAGAATGGCGGCAGAGTGATCTGTGTAGGTACAACATCCTGCAGAACCGTTGAGAGCTTTACAAGAGACGGTGAGCTTCAGGCTGAATCCGGCTGGACAAATATTTTCATCTATCCCGGATACAGGTTTAAGTGCATTGATGCCCTGGTTACCAATTTCCATCTTCCTGAGAGCACGCTCATTATGCTTGTCTCTGCCCTGGCAGGCCGGGAGAATGTTTTAAATGCTTACAACACTGCAGTAAAGGAAAAGTACAGATTCTTTTCATTTGGAGACGCAATGTTCATATCATAAGGAGAATTAACGTGTATAGATTACTTAAACAAGAAGGCAGAGCCCGCCGGGGAGAGTTTGAAACTCCTCATGGCACTGTTCAAACCCCGGTGTTTATGAATGTTGGCACTCAAGGGGCAATAAAGGGAGCTCTGTCTGCTGAAGATCTTGAGAATATCGGATGTCAGGTTGAGCTTTCCAATACTTACCATCTTCATGTCAGACCAGGTGACAAGCTTATCAAAGAAATGGGCGGTCTGCACAAGTTTATGACCTGGAATGGCCCTATGCTGACCGACAGCGGAGGATTCCAGATATTTTCTCTTGCGGAGCTTCGCAAAATTAAGGAAGAAGGCGTTAATTTCAACTGTCATGTTGATGGCCGCCATATTTTTATGGGCCCCGAGGAGAGTATGCGTATTCAGGCAAACCTGGGTTCTGACATTGCCATGGCCTTTGATGAGTGCATTAAAATTCCCTCTCCGCGCGATTATGTTATAAAGTCCTGCGACCGTACTGTTCGCTGGCTGGAGCGCTGCAAGAAAGCTTTGGCGCAGTACAACAGTGAGGATGATGCTGTTAATCCCGGTCAGATGCTTTTTGGTATAAATCAGGGTGCGGTATACCATGATCTGCGCATTGAGCATATGAAAAAAATTGCAGATCTTGATCTGCCCGGATATGCCATCGGAGGTCTGGCGGTAGGAGAGAGTCATCAGGAAATGTATGACACCATTGAGGCTGTGGAAGAGTATATGCCCAAGGATAAGCCCCGCTATCTGATGGGCGTAGGTACACCCAGCAATATAATTGAAGCCGTCTGGCGGGGTGTTGACTTTTTTGACTGCGTTATGCCTTCCCGCAATGGCAGACATGGCCATTTATTTACCTGGGATGGCGTAATAAACATCAAAAATGAAAAGTATGCCCGTGATGAGCGCCCAATCGATCCTAAATGCGATTGCCCTGCATGCCGCCGTTTTTCACGCGCTTATATTCGCCATCTTTTTAAGGCAGATGAATCCTTGGCCGGTCGTTTGGCGGTTATCCACAATCTGTACTTTTATAACACTTTGACCCGTCGCATCAGAGAAAGTCTCGATGAGGGCACTTTTGCTCAGTTCAGACTGGAATTTACAAATAATTTAGATAAACGAATCTAAACAGCTTGAAATAAGTTTAAATACCCTGTATAATATCCATATTATGTTTTTGGAGGTTATCCCTTATGTCTTCTGTAGTTCTCACTTCTGCCGGTTCCGGCACTGCATCTACCATTATAATGCTGCTGGTGATGTTCGCCATCATGTACTTCCTTATTATCCGTCCTGAAAACAAGCGCAAGAAGAAGGCTCAGGCTATTCGTGATTCTGTTAAGAACGGCAGCAAGATCACCACTATCGGCGGCCTTATGGGTGAAGTTGTCCAGGTCACTGAGGATACTGTTACTTTTGAGACCGGCGAGGACAAGGTTCGCATCCAGATCAAGAAGTGGGCTATTTCCACCAACGATTCTTACGAAGAGCCTAAGAAGTAATTGTCAAGAATTTAATCACCCTCTGTGTAATATGATGTTATAACATCTTAAGCACAGGGGGTTTTTTTTTGGCGGGTGAAAAGAACAGGGGAGATATTGGACTTTTGATTTCTGCTGTCTTTGGATGGCTGTTCAGTGCAGGCATTCTACTTAGCATGTTCTCGTTATTGATTTGCAAAACCAGCATGGATTCATCTTATATCGGATATATCAGTTCGTTAATCAGCTTTTTGTCAGCTGTTTTTGCAGGACTATACTCATACAGAAATATAAAAGGGGAGACCTTTGTCAGCTCTCTGGCAACAGCACTTTTTATTGTAATTATCCTTTTGACCATAGGTTTTATGGTTCAGGGAAAAGATATGACTCCTGCCGGGGTAATCAGTGTGGCAAGCTTTACTTTTGCAGGGATGCTTGTTGGATGTAATATCAGATATATATTGAGAAAGAAGGGCAAAAAACAAATAAAATGCCATATTAAGAAGCAAAGAGGAAGGTGAGTTTACATAATATATAAAATAATTAAATAATTCTAATTTGGGTTTTGCCACATCATATTGTGCTTTTTGATCTCCTGAACATGAAATGACACAATTAGTTGTAACAAGAAAAAACAAAAGTTAACATAAAAGGAAAAATAATTAAAAAATAATCAAAAAAACACTTGATTATTTTTCTGATTTGTAATATATTGTAACTACATTCTGGTTATGTTAATCAATTTATCGGATATAAACATGGAGGGAGGTAGTCAGATGCAGAATTCGGAATGCTTGCAGATATTTGAAAAGTATTTGGTTGAAGATAAAAAAGCATCTGCCAATACTCTTTCTTCGTATTTAAGAGATGTTCGTCAGCTTGGCGATTATCTCGACAGTCATACAAATGTAAGTATTATTGAGGCTGGGGAAGAGGAGCTGCAGGAATATGTATCTTGGCTCAGAGCCTCCGGAAAATCTGTATCTACAGTTTCCAGATGTATAGCATCAACCAAGTGCCTGTATTCCTATCTCTGCATTAAGCAGATTATCTCCAATAATCCCACGGGCAAGTTGGTTCCCGACAAGAGTACACAGAAACTTCCTCAGATACTCAGCAGCAAGGAAGTTGAACTGCTTTTGGAACAGCCTGATTGTGTGGATTTGAAGGGATACCGTGACAGGGCGATGCTGGAGCTGCTTTATGCAACCGGCATTCGCGTAACCGAGCTCATTGATCTGGATATAAGCGATGTCAATATTGCTGCAGGTGTTATCCGATGCCACAGCAGAAATAAAGAACGATTTATCCCCATGTACTCTGCTGCTGTCAAGGCGCTTAATGACTACATAACCCTGGTCAGACCCCAGATGATCGCACTGCCTGATGAGCCTTCGCTGTTTGTAAATATAAGCGGAGAGCGGATGTCGCGTCAGGGTTTTTGGAAGATTATTAAGTATTATCAGAAGAAAGCCGGAATAGAGAAGGACATCACCCCTCACACTCTGCGCCATTCCTTTGCGGCACATCTTCTTGAAAACGGTGCGGACATACATGCCATTCAGGAGATGCTGGGTCATGCTGATCTGTCGTCCACTCAGGTGTATTCCCAGTTGGTTAAAAAACAGCTTAAAGATGTTTATAACAAGGCGCATCCCCGCGCCTGATAGTAAAGCCGGCCGCAATGGTCGGCTTACTTTTTTGTTGATATAAAAAGCGGAATATGCTAGAATCCATAAGGGATGTGATCGAATGCGTATTCTGGGATTGGACCCGGGAATTGCTACCATAGGTTTTGGCATAATTGATGTAAATAAAGGAAAAAATCAGCTTGTCAACTGTGGTGTAATTACTACTCCGGCCCATACCAAGTTATCCGGCCGGCTTGAACAGATTTATGATGACACTGTCAGTCTGCTCCAGACATTTAAACCGGATGCTGTATCCATAGAGGAGTTGTTTTTCAACACTAATATTACCACCGGTATATCTGTTGCCCATGGAAGAGGGGTTCTTCTGCTTGCCTGTCAGAAATTTGGGGTCAGGATTTATGAGTATACCCCGCTCCAGGTTAAACAGTCTGTTGCAGGATACGGCAGAGCTGAAAAAAAGCAGGTTATGGAAATGGTTAAAAGACTATGTAATCTGCAGGCTGTGCCGAAGCCGGACGATGCCGCTGACGCTGTTGCACTGGCCCTGTGCCATGCGCGAAGCTCTACTTCTTTATTGTTCAAGGGAGAAAACGAAGAATGTTCTACCATTTAGAAGGACTGGTTTCAGAATTCGGTCAGAATCTTGTTGTAATCGATTGCGGAGGCGTTGGTTTTGCAGTCAACGCAAGCGTTCAGACCATTTCTCAGCTGAAAACAGGTGAAAAAGCTAAGCTCTATATATCCGAGGCAATTGGAGAGAGTAATTTCGATCTCTATGGTTTTTGCCAGAAGGAAGAAAAGCGCTGCTTTGAGATGCTCATCTCCGTTTCCGGTATTGGTCCAAAGGCTGCAATGTCGATTCTTTCCTACAGCAGTCCGGAGAGTCTGGCCCTTGCAATAATGAATGATGATGTAAAGGCACTCACTGTTGCACCAGGTGTGGGCAAGAAAATTGCACAGAGGGTCATTCTTGAACTGAAGGATAAGATCAGCAAAGAGTCCTCCACGGTTGATTTTTCTTCTCCCGTTATGCAGGCTGTAAGCAATGCGCCCAATAGCCATGTGAATGATGCCATAGCCGGTCTGGCTGTACTTGGATACAGCAGCGCGGAGATCGCTCCTCTTATTAAACAAATTGACACTAGCGCACTCACTGCCGAGCAGATTATTAAGCTGGTTTTAAAGCAGCTTGTTAAATAACAGAGGTTATAATGAGTATTAATTTTTCAGAAGATTTGGGCAATGAGCCTATTATTACCACCGCAAGCCTGCCGGAAGACAGGAACGAGGGCTCGCTGCGTCCAAAATCAATAAGAGAATACATTGGTCAGGAGAAAGCAAAAGACAACCTGTATGTCTTTATAAAAGCTGCCAAAATGCGCAATGAGCCATTGGATCATGTTCTTTTACACGGCCCTCCTGGCCTTGGCAAAACAACGCTTGCGGCGGTTATAGCCAACGAGATGGGTGTAAACATGCGTGTCACATCCGGTCCCGCAATCGAAAAACCGGGCGATCTTGTGGCAATGCTTACCAACCTGAATGAGGGAGATATTCTGTTTGTTGATGAGATTCACCGCCTCAACAGAGCTTACGAAGAAATTTTGTACCCTGCCATGGAAGATTTCGCAATTGATATAATTCTTGGCAAAGGACCTTCAGCCAATTCCATACATTTGGATCTGCCGAAATTCACCTTGATCGGCGCAACCACCCGCTCAGGGCAGCTCACCGCACCTCTGCGTGACCGCTTTGGCGTTACGCTCCGCCTGGAGCTGTATACTCCCGAGGAGCTTCAGCGAATTGTTGAACGTTCCGCAGGTATTCTTGGAGTGGAGATTGAGCCGGACGGAGCCTACGAGATAGCCTCCCGCTCAAGAGGTACGCCTCGAATTGCCAACAGGCTCCTTCGCAGAGTGAGAGATTATGCTCAGGTCAGAGCAGATGGTGTTGTTACTGCGTCTTTGGCCGACAGTGCGCTCTCCAGTCTGGAGGTAGACAAGCTTGGTCTTGATTCTCTTGACAGAAGATTGCTCCGCAGCATAATTGAGTTTTATGGCGGCGGTCCCGTTGGACTTGAAACTCTGGCTGCGACAATCAACGAAGAAACAGTGACCCTTGAAGATGTTTATGAGCCATACCTGCTTCAGAAAGGTTTTATTACAAGAACTCCAAGGGGCAGATGCGTTACCAGAAAGGCATACGAGCATCTTGGTATAGAATACAAGGGTCAGCAACAGCTTGATTTTTAACAAAAATACTGAAAACTTATAGGATTTCGGCAATAATTCTATTGACTTTATACTTTCCTGATGTATAATGTAAAGGAATGATACTGTGGAAATGTAGATGTATATAGTCTTATATGTTTGATTATACAGTTTTAAGCGACATAGAACTTCAGAAGCTTTCCATAGAAGGTGATCGCGTCGCAGAAGAAGTTCTGGTTGAGCGTTATATGCGTCAGGTTTTGTGTTGTGCAAGACCCCTGGTTCTGGCAGGTGGAGACACTGAGGACTTGATTCAGGAGGGTATGTTCGGCCTTATTTCAGCCATAAGGCGCTTTGATCCTGAAGCAGGCGTATCTTTTCATACGTTTGCTGAGCACTGTATAAGAATGAGGCTAATTTCCGCTGTAAAATCCGCTTCCCGATTAAAGCATTTTCCGCTTAATGATGGTTTGTCATTGGAGCAACTCTCAGAAGATTTCTGTGAACAGTTATCGGCAACTCCTGAGATTTTCCGGTATAGCCCGGAAGTTTTGGTTCTGGCCAGAGAGAGCAAGGAAGAACTTTACGCAGCTTTTTCCCAATGTTTGTCAAAGCTTGAGAAGAATGTGCTGTCCCTTTACCTTGATGGGTACTCCTATAATGAGATCGCAGCAAGGATAAACCGGGATCAGAAAGCTGTTGACAATGCTGTGCAGCGTATTAGGCACAAGCTGGCGCGGAACCTTAACCCTGGCGTTATCAGCAACGGCTGATCGCAAATAAAGCCGATTACGGCACTTTTATCAAAAGAGAGGATTCCAAAATGTACGAAGACAAGACCTTAGTATGCAAAGAGTGTGGCAACGAGTTCGTTTTCACCGCAGGCGAGCAGGAGTTCTACGCAGAGCGCGGCTTCCAGAATGAGCCTCAGCGCTGCAAGGTATGCCGCGATGCACGCAAGAACGCTGCC
>CAZYTE010000001.1:0-28353 GCA_964649425.1 uncultured Oscillospiraceae bacterium | reverse complement strand
GGGCAGCCTGAGCATCCCCTCCCCGCTTGAGACTTTTTCTTTCGTCCAGCCTGTTGAGGGCGAGCCACCTTGTAAGCCTGCCCAGATAATGGCGCAGCTTCTCCGGCCTGTTGCTGGGCATGGAGTTCCATGCTCCGACATATGTATCATTGACGCACTCTTCCGCGTCAAAAGAATTATGGAGAATGTTGTTTGCAATGGTATTGCAGTAATGGCCGTATTTTGCAGCAGTCACCGAAATCGCGCTTTCATCCCGCTGCCAGTACAGCTCGACTATCAATTTGTCTTCCAATCCATTGCCTCCTTTCTGAAGGTCCTTCGTTTATAACAAAAAGAAAATATTTTATCTGGTTGCATTTTCAACAAATCTATATTAACATTTTTAGTGCAAGTTCAATTTTACACTATTGCGATATTCATGCAAAACCGGGAAAATATAAAGAATTTCCCCCTTTTGTTACTTTTCAGTTTAGAAAACTGCTTTATACTGTAAATATTGTAATTCGGCAGCGCAGTGAAAGCAGGGTCAAAGATGATACATGGTTCAGAAAAAGGCCGCCGGGTCGTAATTGTTTGTTTTTGGCTCATCCTGGTTTGCGTGCTGCTTGCCAACAAAGATGAGCTTACAGTTGAAAAAATCGTCAGCTTCTCCCCGGAGAATATACTGCTTACCATTCTGATCATTCTCGTCCTGTTCGCAGTGAAAGGCTGTACAGCGCTTATAAACGCAAATGTTTTATACATCTCCTGCGGCATAATGTTTTCACTGCCTCTGGCAATTGCGGTGAATTTGCTGGGCAGCTTTATCATGACCAGTGTCCCTTTTTTTACAGGCCGCAAAGGCGGCACTGCTTTAATGGAAAAACTGACTCAGAAATATAAAAAACTGGAGCCGCTGTATTCTTCCCCAAGCAAAAGCCCGTTTTTGTTTACACTTATGCTGCGAACCTTTGGCATACTGCCCTGTGAGATCATCAGCATGTATCTCGGCGCGTGCCAGCTTGGCTACAAAAATTACATATGCGGCACACTGCTGGGCCTGCTCCCATCAATCATCGCGTTTTCCGTTATGGGCGAATATGCGTCCGATCTCACCTCTCCCCAGTTTATTGCGGCGGCAGCATTCAAGATAACGGCTATTCTTGCCACATTGATCGCAGGCGGGATTTGGAAAAGAAAAAGAAAGGTAGCCTGAATGAAGCCAATCAACATCCTCGTCACGCTGGATGAAAACTATATTCCCTATCTGAACACCATGCTCAGTTCCCTGCTGTACAGCAATCCCGACTGTTATTTTAAGGTCTGCCTGCTTCACAGCGGCATACCGGACGCCGCATTGAGTGAGACCCGCTGTGTTCTCGGCGAATCGGGCCGGCTCATTCCCGTGCAGGCAAAGGATATCGGCCTTGACAACGCGCCGACGACAAGCCGGTATCCAAAGGAGATATATTACAGGATATTTGCCGCAAAGTATCTGCCGGATGATATGGACCGCATTTTGTATCTTGATCCTGACATCATTGTGAACGGCTCGATCAAAGAGCTGTATGAGTTGGATTTTGAAGACTACTTCTTTGCGGCGGCATCTCATATCAGGCGTGTTCTTCACAAAGTAAACGAGCTGCGGCTCGGCATGGATGAGGATAGTCCCTACATCAACTCTGGCGTAATGCTGATGAACCTGAAGCGGCTGCGTGAGGAGCAGGACTATCAGGATGTTTTGGATTTCATTGAAAAGCGGAAAAATGTCCTCAGTCTACCGGATCAGGACATTATAAGCACTCTCTACGGAAGCAAGATTTATACACTTGACTCTTTCCGCTACAATATGACAGAGCTGTTGTTTATGCTCCATTCTCCGTATGAAAAAAGTCTTAATATGGACTGGATACGCGAACACTCTGTGATCATACACTACTGCGGCAGAAACAAGCCATGGAAGCCCAATTACCTCGGATACCTGGATGTATTTTATAAGGAGACCCTTTCCCGCATGAACGCTGATAAAGACAGGAGATAACAAAATGCATCGTATATTGAATAAGGCCCAGATACTGACTATTCCAAATTTGCTGAGTTTGATAAGGCTGATGTTGATACCGCTGATCATCTGGCTGTACTGTGATGTGCAGAATTACAACGCCGCCGTTTTAGTAATTCTTCTTTCAGCCCTGACTGATATTGCAGACGGCATCATTGCCCGCAAATTCAACATGGTGTCAGACTTTGGAAAGATCCTTGACCCTATCGCGGACAAGCTGACTCAGCTTTCTCTGCTTATATGCCTTATTGTGAAATACAGGCTGATGATTGTGCTGGTTGTTGCGTTTGTTCTGAAAGAGCTTTGCATGCTCGTGATGGGTTATATCACAATTCGCAGGCACAGCAGCGTAAACAGCGCCAAATGGTATGGAAAGCTGGCAACCGTGGTTTTATACACTGTTATGATGCTTCTGATACTTTTCCCCGGAATCCCGAACATAGCAGCCAATGTGATGATAGCAGGCTGCGGTCTGGTGATACTTTTCAGTTTTTTAATGTACCTGCGTTTTTATATTCAGTTTTGGCGCAGAGAAAAGCAATCCTGATATCAGAACAGGCATGACCGTCGAAAGGCGGTCATGCCTGCGTTATTCAGTAAGTTTCCTGCCGCCGCTTGTTACAGGGTGAAAATTTACAAAAAAATCATGAGACAAAACTTGATTTATATAATATAATGTTGATAATGTTTGGATTATTTTACCGGAAGGGGACGCATATATGCCTAAAATGATAACTGATCTTGCGATCATGCTGCTGACGGCCGGCGTTGTAGCGGTGATATTCCGACGCTTCAAGCAGCCGCTGGTGCTGGGGTACATACTTGCGGGCTTTTTGGTTGGCCCGTATATGCCCTATTTCTTCACGGTTGTGGACTCTGTCTCCATTGAGACCTGGAGCGAGATCGGCATTATCATTCTGATGTTCAGCCTTGGTCTGGAATTCAGCTTGCATAAGCTCGCAAGTGTGGGTACTACCGCGGTGATCACAGCGGTTACAGAAGTTCTTGGTATGCTGATCATTGGATACCTTGTGGGTCAGGCTCTGGGCTGGGGAATTATGAACAGTATCTTCCTTGGCGGTATGCTTTCCATGAGCTCCACAACCATTATAATCAAAGCCTTTGATGAGTTGGGAGTGCAGAAAGAGAATTTCGCCCAGCTTGTATTCGGCACACTGGTGGTTGAGGATATCGCCGGTATTTTCATGATGATCATTCTGTCCACCGTTTCCGTCAGCCAGAATATCTCCGGCGGCGATCTGGTACTGCAGCTTGGCATGCTGGTGCTGTATTTGGCATTGTGGCTGATTTTGGGCATTTATATCCTGCCCACCCTGCTGCGCAAGGCGTCCACCTTTATGAATGATGAAACCCTTCTGCTGGTATCGCTGGGCATTTGCTTCGGCATGGTTCTGCTGGCAGAGCACCTGGGCTTCTCCTCTGCTCTGGGTGCATTCCTTGCAGGCTCACTTCTGGCGGGCACCATCCATGCTGAGCGTGTGGAGCACCTGACCAGCGGCATCAAAGACCTTTTCGGTTCTATATTCTTCCTCTCCGTCGGCATGCTCATTGACCCCGCAATGCTGGTGAAATACGCTCTGCCCATTCTGATAATCACTATCGTGACTATCGTTGGCAAGCTGACCATATCCACCCTTGGTGTTCTGCTGTCCGGCCGTCCCTTGAACACAGCTGTCAAGTGCGGTTCTTCCCTTGCACAGATCGGCGAATTTGCCTTTATCATCGCATCGCTGGGTATGTCCCTGGGTGTGCTGTCAGATTTTGTCTACCCCATCATTGTTGCCGTTTCCGTTATTACTACGCTGACCACCCCCGCCTGCATCAAAGCTTCCGACAAGATTTATGGGCTCATCGTCAAATTGCTGCCCGAGAGACTGGTTGCAAAGCTTGAACACTATACTCAGGATGACACGGTGCATAAGGAACAGGACAGCGACTGGGCAAACTTCTTCCGCCGTTTTGTGAAGACCACCCTGCTTTACGGTGTTTTGATGGCCGGTGTTCTGATCGTCTGCCTTTTCCTGCTGTATCCCCTGCTGGGTCAGGTTCTGCCCGAGGCATGGATGGCAAAAGCCGGCTGCATCGTTCTCTATATCGTGGGTATTGCCCTCTTTATTCGCCCCATGCTCGACCTGCACTCCACAGAGTACACAATTCTGTGGGTCAAAAATCGCTACTATCACCTGCCCTTGATCACTCTGACCGTTGTGCGCTTCATGCTGATAGTGCTGCTGGCCTTCCTGCCCATGCAGAGTGTTCTGGGTCTGCATGGCTTCTGGCTGCTGCCTATCATAATGGTGGCAATCGTCCTTATCTATAAGAGTGGATGGATGTCCTCAGCGTACATATCCGCGGAAGCCCGCTTCATGGCAAACTTCAATGAACGCATCCTGCAGCGCAACCAGGACGACAAGACTGAGTGGCTGGACGAAAAGCTGTTTGTTCAGGAACTCACCGCTGATGATTCCATGGCCGGCAAAACTCTGAAGCAGCTTGGCTGGGGCTATCTTTTCAGTGTAAATGTTATCCAGATAATCCGCGGCAAAAAACACATCAATATGCCCTCCGGCGATCTTGAGATCCACAAGGGAGACCACCTGACACTGCTGGGTAAGGCGGAGGATCTTCGTTCCCTGCGTCTGGGTCTGTGCGTGGATGGCTGCTGTGATCTGCCAACCCTGCGTGAGTTTATCAATCAGCAGGAAGAAGACAGCACCAATGTTTATGCCTATGCGATTCCCGTAACCAAGGATTCCGAGCTTCTGGGCAAGAGCATTAAAACCAGTCATCTGCGTGAAAATTATGACTGTATGATACTTGGTCTGCAGCGCAACAAGTTGCCCATTCTGCAGCCCGATGTGAACATGACTCTGCAGACTGACGACCTTGTCTGGGTCCTGGGTTCCAGACACATGGCCGAAAAGCTGCTGGCCGAATCACTTTCCGATGCGTAACACATATATAAGGCCATCCTTATGATCCGCTTAAAAGGAGGATGTAATATGAAAGAAATCTACCAGCGCCGCAGCATAAGAAAGTACAGCGATCAGCCTGTGGAGCCGGAAAAACTGGAGTCCATTCTCCGCGCCGCGATGGCTGCACCCTCTGCCGGCAACCAGCAGCCCTGGGAGTTTTACATTGTCACCAATAAAGACATGATCGAAGAGCTTTCCAAGGTAAGCAAATACTCCGGCTGCGCCAAAGCTGCTCCTATGGTAATAGTCAGTGCCTACCGCCAGGAGCTGTGGGCCCCCGCATACGCGGATATTGACATGAGCATCTGTATGCAGAATCTGTGGCTGGAGGCTACTGCGCAGGGCCTGGGTGGTGTATGGATGGGCATTTCCCCCATCGAGGACAGGATGAAGGATGTTGAAAAGATCGTTGGCATCCCCGAAGGTCAGAGAGCCTTTGCGCTCTTCCCCATCGGCTACCCTGCCGAGGAGGGCCGCAAGCAGGATCGTTATGATCCCGGTCGCATACACTACCGCAAATAGCAAAGAAAATTCCCTGTACCTTAGGTACAGGGAATTTGAATTTATCCGAAGAGTTTAAGCCCGGTGTTGGATTATGTCGTGGGCATAGGGCTGGGACTGGGAGCCGCAGCGGAAGCATTGGCTTCAGGCATATCAATCGCCAGATACTGCTCAACAATATCCAGCACGGTGTCATCCTTGAGTATCATGGAAATTTCAATGCGGCGGTTTGCGGCCTGTCCTTCTTCTGTGTCATTGGAAGCAACAGGACGGGTGGCGCCATAGCCGGCGGCACAGAAATATTGAGCATATCCATTTAGCTTAGCGTTCTTGCCGTTGAGCAGATAAGTCAGAACAGAGTTTGCTCTCTCGGTTGAAAGAACGCGGTTGTTGTCTGCATAACCTATGCTGTCTGTATGGCCGGAGATGACGATGCTGTCAACATACTTTGCATTTTCTTCGCTGCTCAGGAAGCTTGCAAACACATCAATAAGCTCGTTGAGCACCTGTTCGCTCTCAGGCTTGATTTCAGAGGAAGCAAAGTCGAAGAATACACCCTCGCTGAGTATTATATTGCCGTTATCACCTATGCTGACCTTGCTGGCATCACCCATTACCTCCACAATGCTCTCCTTGATCTGATCGAGGATGGAAAGACGGAGAACAGCAATTGTCTGCATCTGATCCCTCATAGCGATGATCTCGTCATTTGCAGCAGCCAGATATATCTGCTGATCCTTTATAAGCAGTTCCTGAGATACAAGCTGTTCACTCTGGGCATTGAGCTTTTCGGTCTGCTCATCGATCTGGATGGCATAGTCCTCAATCTCTTCCTGCTTCATTTTAAGCTCGTCCGTGAGGCTGTCCAGCTGGATCTTTGCCGCAGTTACCTGGGCTCTGGTGTCCTCAAGCACTTCCTGGGTATTCTGCAGGTCATTGCCGGTGATAAGGTTCTGTATGTAAGAAAGCAGCATCAGAAAGAACAAAATCAGCGCAACTGCGCTCATCATGTCCGCATAGGAGGGCCAGAAGCCCTGTTCGCCCTCAGACGATTCTGAGCGGGAATAGCCATGGGTTCCGGCACGCTTCATCAGCCATCTCTCCTTTCAATGCTCCTGGAGACTTCACGAAGGCCCTGTACAAGATCTCTGACACTCAGATCCATGCGCTCAACAGTACCGCGGAGGTTGTAGTTAAATTCGGAGAAGTCATGCACACCGGTGTTAAAGCTCTCGACAGTCTTGTTAAAGGCGGTAATGGGGCCGCGGCTTGCGTCGATGCTGCCGCGAAGCTCATTGGTGGCAGTTTTCAAGGTCAGATCCATATTCTTTGCGGTGGCATCAAGAGTCTGGATAAGGCGCTTCATAAGCTCCACATCATCCTTTACAGCATCGGTGGGAAGACTGGGAGCTATACTGTGGTCAAGCCACAGCTCCAGTCTGGCCTCCAGCTTCTCGCGCTGAGACTGGGGGCTGAAAACAGAGCGGATAAGAGTGAGGATAATGGAGCAGGCAACACCCACCAGAGAGGTATAGAACGCAACGCCCATGCCGGACAGCGCTGACATAAGGCCGCCGCCAACACTGTCAAGCACACTGAGCCACTCAGAGGTGTTGGTGTAGCTGATAAGCTCGGTCAGGGAGCTGACAGAAAGACTCAGCCCCAGAAAAGTGCCAAAAAGGCCGAGAGTAACAAACAATGAAACTGCGTTATTTAGAAATCTCTCGCACAAAAGGAGCCGCGAAAGCTTGGTATTCACTGCGTTTGCAATGATGGCGGGAGTGTTCACTTCCTGACCGTACTTTTTGTAAGCATCGGCAAAATCATTGACAACAAAGCGCAGGAAAGCATTATCCTTGCTGGGGCCGCTGTCTACCATATGGGCGAGACGCGCATATCGCAGATATGTGGAAAAAAGCAGCACTATGGCCAGAACAAACAGCAGGACGATAAGCACGATAACAGCCAGACCAGCCCAGGGCAAATTACTAAATCCGTTCATTGTTCATACCTCCGATTTTTTATACCTATAAATTTTAGTATATTACGCAAACCAAGTCAATTCTTTTCGATTGTTTTTTATGACGGCAAAAATGTGAAAATGTTCCATGTTTTTCCAATATAAATCCCTCAGCTGTACAGCTGAGGGATTTTAACTAATCCGTGGGTAAGGACTGGATATATTCATGCATGGCTTCGGCAACCTGCTTGCTGTAGGCAACGGCTTCAACCACCGTTCGGGCACCCTTCACAGCATCGCCGGAAGCAAATATACCGGGTCTGCTGGTCTTGCCGCTTTCGTCCACTTCCAGAAGGCCCTTTTTGTTTGTTTCAAGGCCGGGAGTTGCCTTTACCAGAGCATTCATGGGGCCCTGGCTTACAGAGATGATAACACTGTCGGCAGGATAAAGCTTGTCGCTGCCTTCGATCTCGGTGAGGTTTCCGTTTTCATCCTCCAGAAGATCACGGAATATAACACCCTCATCCCTTATCTCCACAGGCATTTTGTTAAACTCAAACTGCACTCCCTCAAGCTGAGCATAGCTGTACTCATAGTGACTTGCGGCCACGGTCTTTCTTCGGGAGAAACACTGCAGCTCCTCCACTCCCTTGCGTATGGCGGTACGGGCAACATCCATGGCCGCATTTCCGGAACCGATCACAATGACCTTTTTGCCAAGTTTGAAGCTGTCAGGATTTCTCAGGTAATTAATGCCGTAGTGCACATGGCCGAGAGTCTCACCCTTTATGCGCAGAGTGTTGGGCTTCCACACACCGGTGCCGATAAAAACAGCCTTGTAGCCGTCCCGGAACAGGTCTTCAATGTCAATGGTAACACCCACATTGGTGTTGGGCCTTATCTTAATGCCCTTCATTTCCAGATGGCGGTACTGAATATCATCCAGCACGGACTTTGGCAGACGAAACTCCGGGATACCATAGCGCAGCACGCCGCCGATCTTGTCGTTGCGGTCAAAAATGGTGACCTGATAGCCATATCTTGCAAGGATAATAGCGATAGTGATGCCGGCAGGACCGGAGCCTACCACCGCAACCTTGATGCCGTTGGATGGGCTGGGGCCCTTGGTCATTTTGCTGGCGTAGGTGCTGGAAATATAATGCTCAATAGTGGAAAAATGGACAGGCGTACCCTTGATACCCTGAATACAGTGGCCCTCGCACTGCTTTTCATGGTTGCATATAAGGCTGCATACTGTTGTGAGAGGGTTATTTTCAAACAGTATCCGGCCGGCCTCGTCCAGCTTGTTTTCCTTCAGGAGCCTGATAACCTCGGGAATAGGCGTATTTATGGGGCAGCCCATCTGGCACCGGGGATTCTTACAGCCCAGGCAGCGGTTCGCCTCATCCATAATATGAACAGCCATAGTCTTTCTCCTCATTTTTATGTATATTCTAAATCTATCACAGCTAAAAGCATGATGCAAGATATAAAAAGTGCCGTTGCAAAAACGGCACTTTTATATTTATGCAAAGCTGTAATTATATGCTTTTGTTACATTTCTGGGCAGCTCCATACGGCAGGTCTTTTCGGGGTCAACGATCTGGCATATGCGCAGATTGCCTACCACACTCAGCAGCATTCCGGCCTCATGCTCGTTCATTTTAAGCTCACCCATCAGGAACTTGTGCATAGCCATGGTGGCACCAACGCAGGCCTCGTCCACGGTTTCAGCAGAGTATATTGCCATAGCGGTATCCTCATTTACAAGGAAGGGAGTGGGCAGACCGCAGTTTTTCAGAACAGTGACCTTCACGGTAACGGCGCCTGCAATCTCAACGCCGCAGACTTCCACCTCGCCATCACCCATGAGGGCGTGAAGATCACCCATGGCCAGCAGGGCACCCTGCACATTGACAGGCAGGTAGAGCGTTGCACCTGCGCCAATACGGGTACAGTCCATATTACCGCCGTGGGCGCCGGGAGTGCCGGTATCAATACCCTCACCGGCAGGAGCGGTACCAATAACACCGATCATTGGGCAGACAGGGAAAGAAAGCTTGTCATTAAACTTCACCATACCGTCAGAAACAGGCAGGATCTTGGTAGTTTCCTCACTAACAGCGCAGCCGGTAACGCCCTCGCCGGGCGCATCCACCATAACGCCATGGTCATCCAGTTCAATACTCAGGATCTCAACCTTAAGCACATCGCCGGGCTCGGCCTCTTCAACAAACAGCGGGCCGGTAGCAGGATTTATATTGTTCCAGTCCAGACCGCCCAGCAGCTCAGCCTCGCTTTTAAGCTGGCAGCCAAAGCAGTCCAAAGTCTCAAAGCGCACGGTGTCCCCGCTTTTCGCCGTTGCCGCAGCGGCATTCTCCCCGGACATTTTATGTATTTTGGTATCGGTATTAATAGTAAGCATTCCGTTTCCTCCCCACGGGCATTTTCTTTGATTATTATAGTGTAGGGCAAATTACTTGTCAATGTGTGCTTATTGCTATCGCTTCCGGTTTTTTATCTCTCCGCAGGCAATTTTGCTGACATTCATACAGGCTCTTTCGATTTCAAACGGAGCAATTTTAAAATGATATGATCTGAATGATCCAAAAGAGATATGGCTCGGCCTGATGGGACCCATGCTCCGCTGATGCCATGGATCATAAGACATAATAAAAATTAACAATTTATAAACATTTTGATGCTTGCTACGCATGATCTATTTCATTATAATTAAAAAAAATTTAATTTTTTTAGGAGAAATAATGAGCAAGAAAAAAAATAACAGTCTTTTTGAAAAGATGGCCACTTTTGTGGTAGATAAACGAAATATGTTCTTTCTGCTCTACATTTTCGCCCTGGTATTCTGTATTTTTTCAATGAACTGGGTAGAGGTTGAAAACGAT
The DNA here is from genome assembly GCA_964649425.1 of uncultured Oscillospiraceae bacterium. Taxonomy (GTDB): domain Bacteria; phylum Bacillota; class Clostridia; order Oscillospirales; family Oscillospiraceae; genus Limivicinus. The sequence continues at coordinate 17,949 of CAZYTE010000001.1, read as the reverse complement.
GTAACCACCTATCTGCCTGAGGAAACTGAGACCAGACAGGGCATTGAAGCCATGAACGAGAATTTCACCACCTTCGGCACCGCTCAGGTGATGGTCTCTAATATTACATATGAAACCGCGCAGGAAATTTACGATAAGCTCGTCAAAATTGAGGGCATCGATATGGTCAGCTTCGATGGTAATCCCGAGCACTACAAGGATGCCGCCGCGCTCTATGATATCAGCTTTGCCGGCGGAAACTTTGATGAAATAAGCCTGCAGGCTGTCGCAGAGATTGAGACAATGCTCTCGGCTTATGACACCTCCATGTACACCCTGGTAGGACAGGATGACAACGCATTGCTGCGGGCTGAGATGACTACAATTCTTATAGTTGCAGTCATTATCATCATAACGGTGCTCACCCTGACATCAAGGGCATACATGGAAGTGCCCGTGCTGCTTATAACCTTTGGTGCCGCCGCGCTCCTGAATATGGGAACAAACTTTCTCTGCGGCAAGATAAGCTTCATTTCCGACTCCATCGCAGTCGTTCTGCAGCTTGCTCTGGCCATAGACTATGCGATCATTCTATGCCACCGTTTCTCTGACGAGCATGAGACCAAAGACGCCAGAGAAGCCGCTATTACCGCCCTGAGCAAGGCAATTCCCGAAATCAGCGCATCCTCCCTTACCACTGTCAGCGGTTTGGCTGCTCTTGGATTTATGGAGTTCGGCATTGGACTTGATATGGCCATTGTGCTAATAAAGGCCATTCTGCTGAGCCTGCTGTCTGTATTCACTCTGATGCCCGGCCTTCTGGTGGTGTTCTGCCCTCTCATTGACAAAACAAGGCACAAAAAGCTGCTGCCCAACATCAGCTTTGTAGGCAAATTTGCAGTAAAAATGCGACGTGTCGTGCCTGTGCTTTTCGTCTTCGTGATTATTGGTGCGTTTTACCTCTCCAATCAGTGTCCCTATGCATACAGCTACAATGATCTTCAGACCACAAAAATGACCGATCGTCAGCACGCTTACTTCAAAATCAGGGATCAATTCGGCAGCAACAACATGGTTGCTCTTGTTGTTCCCAGCGGCGATTATGAAGCTGAGGGGAAGATACTTGAGGAGCTTAGCACATTGCCTCAGGTCAAGAGCACAATGGGTCTTGCCGGAATTGAGGCAATGGATGGATATAAGCTGACAGATTCACTGAATCCCCGTGAGCTTTCCGAGCTTTTGGGCATGGACTACGAGGTCATCCAGCTTCTCTACGCTGCCTACGCGTCCGAAAACAACCAGTACGGTGAGATCATAAGCGGTCTGGATGAATATACCGTACCCATGTTCGATATGTTCATATTTCTTAAGGAGCAGCTGGAAGATCACAACATCAATCTTGTAAGCGAAGATCAGCAGATGGTGGACGAGCTGTTTGATCAGCTTGATCTTGCTCAGCTGCAGCTGAAGAACGACAAATACAGCCGCATGGTGGTTTACCTTGACCTGCCCGAGGAGGGTGAAGAGACCTACGAGTTTCTGGATCAGCTCCGGGGCATCATGGGTAAGTATTACGAGGATGATTACTATGTAGTCGGCAATTCCACGAGTTCCAGGGATCTCGCCGCTTCTTTTATCGGAGATAATCTGCTCATCTCAATTCTGTCCGCATTCTTTGTTATAATCGTTCTGCTGTTTACTTTCCAGTCGGCGGGCCTTCCTGTTCTTCTGATCGTTGTTATCCAGGGCAGTATCTGGATAAACTTTTCCATCCCTACTCTCACCGGGGAGCCGCTGTATTTCCTGGGTTATCTGATAGTCAACGCCATAATGATGGGCGCAAATATCGACTATGCAATTGTTATATCCAGCCATTATCAGGAGCTGAAAGCCCATATGCCTCATAAGGAGGCCATCATTCCCGCTCTCAACTCCGCTTTTCCCACGGTGTTTACATCCGGCATCATGTTGTCCTCGGCCGGTCTTCTTATCGGCAACATGTCTGCCCAGCCCGTTGTATCTATTATGGGTTCCTGCCTTGGCCGCGGCACCATTATCTCTATGTTCCTCGTGCTCTTTGTGCTGCCCTCCATTCTGGTTCTGGGTGATTCCATCATTGAGCGCACCAGCTTCCGCATCAAGGCACTTGAACCCAAAGCAAAAACCGCCACCGGTACAATGCGTGTTCAGGGCCATGTGCGCGGCTATATCTCCGGCATAGTTGATGCGGATATTGACGGCTTTATCCACGGTGAATTGAACGCATCCATCTCCACCGATGGAAAAATCAGCAAAGGAGGCGATGAAGACAATGAAAAAGATAATTAGTCTTCTGCTTTGCCTGACTCTGCTTTTCTGCCTGTCTGTCAGCGCCTTTGCAGATGAGGATGTTGCTGATTCAAGCCGCGAGCTTGTAATTTCCTCTGCCGAGGAATTTCTGGCTTTTGCGGAAAACTGCCGTTTGGACAGCTTCAGCCAGAATCTAAATGTTATTCTTGAAAAAGACATTGATCTCTCCGGCTGCGAGTTTGAAAGCATACCCATTTTCTGCGGCAGCTTTGACGGCAAGGGCCATAGCATCTCCGGACTCAAAGTGGACGGTTACGGCTCTGTTCAGGGTCTGTTCCGCTATGTTGCAGCGGGCGCTGAAATCAGAAATCTCAAGGTCTCCGGTGATATTCAGCCCGAGGGAAGCCATAACCAGGTCGGCGGCATTGCCGGCAGCAACTCAGGCAGCATAATCGGCTGCAGCTTTTCCGGATCCCTGTCCGGCAGCGAGCAGGTAGGCGGCTTGGCTGGAATCAACACTGTCAGCGGTATTATTGACAGCTGCAGCGTCAACGGCGAGCTTTTCGGCGACCATTTTGTAGGCGGTATTGCAGGTGAAAACAACGGCGTGATCAGAAACTGTGTCAATTCTGCCGAGGTCAACACTTCTGCCCGGCAAAACAGCGTTGAGCTTGAGGACATAAGTATGGAATCCATGACCGGCTCCGAATCTGCCAACACCGTTACCGATGTAGGCGGCATCGCGGGCATAAGCAATGGTGTTATCAGAGCCTGCAGCAATTACGGGAATGTGGGCTATCAGCACATGGGCTATAATATAGGCGGCATTGCAGGCACTCAGTCCGGCTATATTGCTGACTGCAAAAACTATGTTCAGATCCTGGGCCGAAAAGAAGTCGGAGGCATCGTAGGCCAGATGGAACCTGCTTCCGTCATGGAGTACTCACAGGATGCTTTGCAGATCCTGGAGCAGCAGCTGGGCACCATGTCAGACCTGGTAAATCAGGCCTCCTATAATGCCCAGAGCAACGCAAGTTATATTACCGGTAATCTTGCAGCGTTGCAGGATCAGACATATTCCGCTGTGGACATTTTGGATGTACTTTTTTCAGAGGGCACATTTGATCCCGATTCCATCGTTGCTGCCCAGAATGCACTGAGCAGCACCTTTACAGAGATGTCCCAAACCATGGGCCGTATTTCGTCCGCCACACAAAACACCATCCACGGGCTGAGCAGTGACCTGCAGGCTATCTCAGGGCAGATAAACGCCATGGGGCAAACTTTGGAAGACGCGTCTGAGACCCTTGGCGGCAGCTTTGTGGATGTATCCGATGAGGATACCCCGGACATACTGATAGGCAAAATTGACAACTGCATGAACTACGGCGATATACTTGCTGATACGAATGTGGGCGGCATTGTCGGTGCCCTTTCTGTGGAAAATGACCTGGATATTCTTGAGGATTGGCAGCAGAGCGGAGAGCTCTCCCTGAACTTTGAGGGTGAAATCCGCGCTGTTGTGCTCAATTGCGATAATCACGGTAAAGTCACCGGTAAAAAGCAAAATGCCGGCGGTATTGCCGGTCTGCAAGATATTGGTCTGGTTAAAGGCTGCTCAAACAGCGGTGTTATCGATGCCGCGTCAGCGGACTATGTGGGCGGCATCTCCGGCAGAAGCCAGGGTTTTATCAGGAACAACTACTCCAAGAGTGAGATACACGGCTCATCATATGTGGGCGGCATTGCCGGCAGTGCAAGCATTGCAACAGACTGCCTGACTATGTCCACCATTCACGACAGCATCGAAAAAATCGGCGCCGTGCTTGGCATCACGGAAAGCAGCAATAACGATGCAGAGGCTCCTTTTGCCTCAAACTTTTACCTGCGTACTGACAGTGATATAGGCGCCATTGACGGCATCAGCTATTCCGGCCTTGCAGAGCCTTTGAATCTTGAGCAGTTTCTGTCCATTGATGATCTGCCTCAGCTTTTTGACAATGTTCTTGTCCGCTTCTTTTTTGAAGACGGCACCGAAAAGCGCTTTTACCTCAAGCCCGGCGACAGCCTTGAGCCCTCTGACATGCCCTCAATTCCCGAAAAAGTCGGACACAGCTCCTTCTGGGCCGGCAACGACATTGAGGCTCTTTCAAGCGTTGTACATAATATCAGCTTCACTGCCCAATACATCGCCAACAGCTCGGTAATCGAAAGTGAAGAGGACCGCGATGGAATGCCGCTGCTGCTTGCACTGGGTGAGTTTACCGAAAATAACCGGCTGTCAATCTTCCCTGCATCTGATTTACCGGCGCTGCCCGATTATGAAGATCTCGTGGAGTGTTGGGAGTTTGAAGTGTCCGGAACAGCAGAGCTTGACAGCTTCCATTTCAAAATTCCCGCAGAGCTTGAGGTTTATAAGCTTTATGTGGGAAGCGATGACGGCCAGTGGCGGGAAACTGAGTTCAAAGTTGACGGCAGCTATATTGTCTTTGACGCTGAAAGCAGTGACCGTTATATTGCGATCTCTCAGATGGAAAGCTTCAACTGGCTCACCTGCCTTGTTCTTGCGGCAGTACTGATACTCATGCTGATAATCGCCAAAAAACTATATAGACGAAGAAAAAATAAGTGCGGATAATCCGCACTTATTTTTTATCTGATTTCAATTATTTGCCCCATGATTTCTACCGCGGTACAGCCGTTCACGTCAACGCTGCCATACCAGTTCACCTCGCCGAGAACAAGTCCGGCCTCATAGGGGAGACTCTCTCCGGCATAGACCGTCTTCTTAGTACCGTCCGCAAAAATCAGCTTGCTGTCGGAAAGGGTCTTGTCCACTGCGGTAAACCAACTCGTGAGCAATTCCTGTTTTTCCTTTGTGTCCGCATTTCCGTCGGCAAAGCTCTCTGCGCCGGGGATTTCAATGAGCCAGCTCATGCCGGTGGCACTCAGACGCAAACCAAGAATTCTGCCGTTTTCGCCAGTGGTCTCATTTTCAAATGTCACTGCATTATCAAACCTTATCTCCCGCATTTCAAGCCCGGTGGGACTGAACTTTGCTTTTCCCAGACAGGCTGTAACTTCGTAGTTCTCGTCTACGCTATAAATGCTCAGTTCCACTTCGGACTTTCCCTCAAGCCAATCACTGGGAATACTGAGCTTCAGGGTCAATGTTTTGCTTTCAACGTCGTAAGAGTCTTCCATTGCCACATCCCGGACTCTTTCAATATCGTAAGTCTGGAAAGTGGTGCCCAGCTCTTCATTGTGAACCGTTACAAGGTCTGCCTGTGTCAGCTTGTTTACATCAAAGCAAACTGAGGCAAAGCCGCCGCTGCTGCCTCCGTCTATGGACCAGCGGAACTTATCTCCTCCCACAGCAGCCCGGGCATCATCTTCACTGACCGGAGAAATGTTCACATACACATCCTGAAAACTTCCGTTGTTGATGGCAGACAGCAGCGTAAGCCCGCTTTCCTGCTCCTGCTGGTATTCCACATAGCCTGCCACGTTATTCTGCTCCACCGACAGCTGCTCCTTAATTTCCTGTCTGCGCTGCCGGTTAAAGCTGTTGACTGCGTAGGCCGTGATGCTCAGGGCAAAAATCAAAGCCGCAGCGATTAAAATGCTTGTTAATGATTTTCTTCTTATTTTGCTATTTTTCATAGGTTTAACGACCTCCAGAATTATCCGGTCGTCTAACAGGCCCATTGCCTCAACAAAGTCAAGCGCTTTCATATAAGCTCCTCCTTCAATAAATGCTTATGCAGCTTTTTTCTGCTTCTGTGCAGAGAAGTCCGCACCTTGCTCTCGCTGAAACCATAACGCTTTGCAATTTCAGCGGTCTGAAGCATAAGCCAGTAGCGACCGGTGAATATGACTCTGTCATCCCTGGAAAGAGAATATAAAAATCGATTAATCTGCTCCGCAAGCTCCTTTGCCTCATATGCCTTTTCCACGGAAAAATCCGATGCAAGGCAGCCCTCCAGCTCATCCAGGATCAGCTCAGTCTCTCCCCCGCCCCGCTTTTGGGCCAGTTTTTCCTTTATGCGGTTAAAGCTGTGATTCCGGACTATTCTGAAAAGGTAGGCCGCCAGGCTGTCAGGTCTCTGAGGTGGGATACTGTTCCAGAGCGACATATAACTGTCATCCACACATTCCTCTGCATCTTCCCAACTTTTCACGATGTCCAGGGAAATCCGGCGGCAGACAGTTCCGTATTTTATGTCTGTTTCTTCTATGGCTGCTGTATCACGCTGCCGGAACAGATCTAATATTCTTATATCTTCCATAATGACACCTCTGATTCTGAGCGCTCTCACATATACAGACAACAAGTCAAGGAGTTTTGTTGCATATTAATCCCACTTAGCACAATTTTACCAAATTATATAAAATATTCCTAAAAATAACAGCCGTTTTTTATTCCTTTCACTAATTGCATTTAACAGTGATTTCTTTTATTATACTTAGCAAAGATGGGTTTTTGTAAGCCCTGAATAACAAATATGAAAGGAAGAATGCTTTATGAAAAAGTTAATTTCTATTCTGCTGACGCTTGTCATGGTACTGGGTCTGGCAGCATGCGGCGGCACCGCCGCCGAAACCCCCGCTGAGCCTGCTGCTCCTGCAGCAACTGCAACTCCCTCCGAGCCCGAGTCCCCTGCTGTCACTCCCATCGAGATCGATCCTCAGATCCACTTCTGCGGCTCCTCTTCTCTTGCACCCGTTATCGCCTCCATCGGTGCCAGGTATTTGGAAGAGTTCGGCACTTGGGACAAGGTCAACCCCGCATTTGCAGCCGAAGAGATTGATATTGCTGTCACCTCCGCCGGCTCCGGCGAAGGTCCCTCCAGCGTTATTGAAGGCACTGCTGACTTCGGTATGCTGGCTCGCGCTGTAAAGGACGGCGAGAAAGAGAAACTGGGTGCAGGCTATGTTGAGTACATGGTCGCATCTGACGCTCTGACCATCTCCGTCAACAAGAACAACCCTGTCTGCCAGATCATTGACGACTTTGACACTGAGACTCTGGCAAAGATTTTCTCCGGCGAGATCGCATACTGGGATGAGGTAGATGCATCTCTGGAGCACAAGGAAATCGTTGTCGTTATCCGTGACCTGTCCGGCGGCGCTGCCGAAGTGTTTGACAAGAGCGTCATGAATGGCACTCCTATCTCCGAGAACGCCATCCAGACCCCCTCTATGGGCGCTCTGGCTGCAAAGATCGTTGAAAACGAGTACGCTATCGGCTATGCAGGCTATGGCGTTTACAACCAGAACCTGGACAATCTGTTTGCATTCAAGGTAAACGGTGTTGAACCCTCTGAGGAGAATATCCTGAACGGCAGCTACATCATCCAGCGACCTGTTCTGTTCGTTACCAACCGCGCTCTGGATGCAGCTGAAGAGGCATTTGTTGACTACATTTTCTCTGACATCGGTCGCGAGATCGTTGTTGAGAACGGCTACATCCCCGCATACTAAGCCGCTGATATTATCAGGCTGCCATTGCCCGCATAAGCAGTGGCAGCCTTTTACTTATTGAAAAAAGGAGGGGAGCAAATGCGAAAAACTTTCGACAGAGTTTTTTCCGTAACCATCGGCATCTTGTCCCTGGCAGCGGTTATGATTCTGGCTTTCCTGATTTTCTTTATAGTCCGTGAAAGCCTGCCGGCTATCCGCGAGGTAGGCTTGAAAGCATTGCTGTTTGGCAGCGAATGGCGGCCGGTTATTTACAAAGACGCCCCAAGTTACGGTATGCGAAACATGATACTGTCCACGGTTTATGTTTCCGTGCTGGCTGTGCTGCTGGCTTTTGTTATAGGTGTGGGCTGCGCGCTGTTTCTCGCCTGCACCGCAAGCGACAAGCAGCGTACACTCATTATGCCGTATATTGACCTGTTGGCAAGTGTGCCTTCCGTGGTATACGGTTTTATAGGTCTTTATGTAGTTGTTAAATTCATTGAAAACTGCGGCAGAGCTGCAGGTGAATCCATTTTGGCAGGCGGAATAGTTCTTTCTGTAATGATTCTTCCCTATATGATTTCTTCCTGCTGCGACACCATGGTCCACATTCACGAGCGCTACGGTGCGTCTTCCAGAGCCATGGGCATCTCTCGCTGGTACATGGCAAGCCAGCTTGTTCTCCCCGCCTCAGGCCGCGGAATTCTTATCAGCATGGCTCTTGCAACAGGCAGAGCCATGGGCGAAACGATGGCTGTTATGATGGTGCTTGGCAATGCCATGGCAAAACCCACCCTTTTGGGAAAGGGCGAAACGCTGTCTGCGCTGATCGCTATGGAAATGGGTATGGCAGAGTTGGGCAGCACACACTTCAGTGCCCTTTATTTTGCAGGTCTTGCATTAATGGTCATACTTTTTGCCATTAACATTATCTTCGAACTTATCAAGAAGAAGCTCAGCAAGGAGGGCAGTCTGTGAAAATCAAAACCGGATTTATCAGACTTTGGGCAAGTCTGTCCTGCTTCCTCGTGCTGGGACTTATTCTTTTCATATTCGCCTACATTTTCGCTAAAGGCGCAAAGGCCATTACCTGGGAATTCTTGACGGAGATACCCAAAGGTCTTATAATCGGCACCGAAGGCGGAATACTGCCTGCCATAGTCGGCAGTCTGTACTATACTCTTATTGCAGCGGTATTTGCCTCAATTCTGGGAATTTCCACTGCAATATATCAAATCTACTACTGCAAGAGCGAGAAGCTTTCTTCCGCTATTTCCCTTGTAATGCAGTGTATGGCAGGTGTGCCTTCTATTGTTATGGGTCTTTTCGGCTACTCGCTGATGGTACTCAGCTTTGGTTGGGGCAAATGCATTCTGGCAGGCGGCATTACTCAGGGCATTATGATTTTGCCCTTTATTCAGGTAAGAGCAGAGAAAGCCCTCCGGGAAGCCGATATGAATCTTGTAAAAGCTTCTTACGCTTTGGGAATTTCCTGCTGCCACACCATTTGGAGGATAGTTCTCCCCCAGAGCCTGCCTCAGCTTATATCTGCCGTTATTCTGGGCTCCTGCTACGCAATGGGTGCCGCAGCTCCCCTTATATTCACAGGCGCTGTTATCATGTCCAAGGTTCCAAAAAGCCTTATGAAGCCTGCTATGGCTCTGCCAAATCATCTGCACACTCTGCTTACCCAGGGTGTTGCCCCTGAAAACGCCTATGGCACAGCCTTTGTTCTGATGATCATTGTATTGCTGGCAAACACAGTTGCCACATGGTTTGCATGGAGGAGAAAGAGATGAACGATGCTGTAATCAGTCTGCACGATTTCGGCGTGGATTACGACAGGAAAACCGTTATCAGCGGCATAAACGCAAAGATAATGCCAAACCGCATTACCGCCATCATCGGTCCCTCGGGCTGTGGTAAATCCACCATGCTCAAAGGCATAAACCGTATGCTTGACATTGATAAAAGTGCCGCTGTCCGCGGCAGCATACACCTGAACGGTGTGGATATTCAGTCTATGCCCGTGGACGAGTTGCGCCGGCAGATAGGCATGGTGTTTCAAACCCCTGCACCTTTCCCCCTGTCCATTTATAAGAACATGACATATGCGCCGCTCTACTATGGTATCAGAGACAAAAAAGAGCTTGAAAAGATAGTCCGTGAAAAGCTGGAAGTAACGGGTCTTTATGAGGAAGTAAAGTCTGAGCTTCATAAAAGCGCTTTAAAGCTCTCCGGCGGTCAGCAGCAGCGTCTGTGCATCGCCAGAGCCTTGACCGCACAGCCTCAGGTTCTGCTGCTGGATGAGCCCTGCTCCGCCCTTGATGTAAAAAGCACCGAGGTAATAGAGGCACTGCTGTTGGAGCTTAAAAAGGACTACACAATAGTGATCGTAACTCACAATCTGTTCCAGGCAAAAAGAATTGCCGATGACTGTCTGTTCATGCTCAACGGAGAGCTTTGGGAACAGGGTTCCACATATGAGATATTTGAAAATCCCAAACGACAGGAAACCCGCGACTACCTTCAGGGTGCCTACGCCTAAGAAAAGGAGAAGATTATGATTACAATTGAAATCCCCGGCAGAGAGGAAATGACTCTCAGCCATCTAATTCTGGACTACAACGGCACCATTGCTGAGGACGGAAATATCATTGAGGATATCCGACCCCGCCTGGAGCAGCTTAAGGACAGGCTGCAGATCTATGTTATAACCGCTGACACCCATGGAACCGCCAAGGCAAAATGCGAGGGTCTGCCCCTCGAGGTCCTCACCTTCCCCACCACTGCTGTGGGCGACATTAAAGCCGCCGAAGCCAAGAAGCTCCGCGGCGGAGTTGTCACCATAGGCAACGGCTTCAACGACATTCAGATGTCCGATGCTGCAGATCTGTCTATCTGCGTTATTGGTACGGAGGGCTGCTGCGGCGCACTTCTCAGCCACTGCGATGTTATCGTTACATCCATTGCAGACGCTCTTGATTTGCTTATTAAAACCGACAGACTCCGTGCAACACTTAGAACCTAAAAAAATCGTCTGAGCTCAGTGCTCAGACGATTTTTCTCTTTTCCTAAGCAACAGCACCGGAATTGCCACCAGCAGCAGAACCACAGCCGCTGCAAGGTAGATATGAGGTGTGGGTACGGTCTTGACCTGCCCCAGCTCAATATATGTACTGTTGCTGCCGCGGATAACAGCGGCACCGATGGAGGGGCCGATGACCATAGGCAGCAGCACCGCGAAAATCATGCGTATGCCCTGAAAATGACCAACCTTTCCCTCGGGAGTCCAGTCACGGATATTGGCACCCAGAGTGGCACTCATCATCATGTAGCCGCTCATCATAACGATGCCGGCAATGGTCACAGCCAAGGCACTTCTCACAAAATACATAGCGATAAGGCCAACAAGCATGATGGCAGACGCAGGGGCCGTAAAGGCAGTTTTGCCCAGACGATCAATGAATCTGCCGGACACGACACTGACAATGGATGCCGTCAGCAGAACTACACCCAGGATGATGGCATAGTTATCGATACCAAGGAAGTTCTGAATATAAATTATCAGATAAGGAAAGAAAACCTGAACCGCTATGGAGAAAACGCAGAAAGCGGCAAAGGACAGATAAAGCTCCGGGTTTGCCTTGATAACAGAGGGTTTTACACCGTAGACAAGGTTTTTGAAATAACTATCCTTACCGGCTTCAAGACCGGGCTTATCCTTTATAAGGAAGATGCACGTGATACCCACCGTGGTAACAGCCACACCGAAAATGGAGAAAAACTGCTGCCATTTACCCTGCTGGGTAAGGCCATCAAAAAGGCCGAAGATAACCAGCATGGAGATAAGGGGCAGAATTGCAAGAACACTCTCCACCTTACCGCGATTGGAGTTATCGGTGATGTCTGTGACATAGGCATTGAAGGCTCCGTCATTGGCGGTGCTGCCGAAGAAGGTCATCAGGCAGTCCAGGAATACAACCATCATAGCGGCAGCAGCTGTCGCATTGGCCGCAGGGAAAAGCCTTGCGGCATTTTCCGGAGTAACAAAGCCAAAGGCCGCCGTTGACAGGCCCCAGAGAATATAGCCTGCGCAGATAAACAGCTTTCTCTTTCCCAGCTTATCGGAAAGGGCTCCCATGATAAGGGTGGTCAGCGTGGCAACAGCAGCAGACCAGCCCACCATGCTCGCTATATACTTGGGGTCGGTTGAAATTGTGTTATAGAGAAAGACATTAAAATACATGTTCTCTATTGTCCACGCGAACTGACCGAACAGGCCCACAAGAATAAGGCCTATCCATTTCTTTGCGCCAAGCTTTGAGGCCATAATATCGCTCCCTTACTTGATATTTTCGTCAACAATATTGAGGATGATGTTGACAGCCGCATCCATGCACTCAGCGGAGATGTGCTCATAGGGGCCGTGGAAGCAGTAACCGCCGGTACCCAGATTGGGGCAGAGCAGGCCGCGGTAGGAAAGCTGCGCGCCATCGGTGCCGCCGCGGATGGGAACCATCAGGGCCTCAAAGCCGACTCGCTCAATGGCCTTCTTTGCAAGTTCAATGATGTCCATGCGGTCTTTCAGCTTTTCAGCCATGTTGCGGTACTGCTCGTGGAAAGAGACCTTTGCAGTTCCGGCACCGTATTTTTCATTGATAAGAGCCTCAATGTGGAGCATCATGTTCTTTCTCACTTCAAAGGCAGCTGCGCTGTGGTCACGGATAATATAGTTGAGCTCTGCCTTCTCCACATTGCCCTTCATATCGCACAGGTGGAAGAAGCCCTCGTAGCCCTCGGTCTTTTCGGGCACATCACCGGCGGGCAGCATGGAGTTGATTTCCATGGCAACAAGGCTGGCATTTATCATCGCATTCCTGGCTTCGCCCGGGTGGATATTAAAACCCTTGACCTCCCACTGAGCAGAGCAGGCATTGAAAGTCTCGTAGTTGAGTTCATTCACTTCGCCGCCGTCAACCGTGAAAGCGAAGTCCGCTGCCAGACGCTCCATATCCAGAAGAGAGGCGCCGTGGCCCACTTCCTCATCGGGAGTAAAGCATACGGCAACTGCTGCGTGAGGCAGATCGTCAGTAATAATTCTCTCACAGGCAGTCATGATTTCGGCAACTCCTGCCTTATCGTCAGCCCCCAGAAGAGTGCTGCCGTCGGTGGTAATGAGGGTGTGGCCCTTCAGCTTCAAAAGGTGGGGGAATTTTTCAACGCTTAATATTCTGCCGCTGTCACCCAATGCAACATCACAGCCGTCATAGTTTTCGATGAGCTGGGGCTTCACATTCTCGCCGCCGAAATCGGGGGCGGTGTCAATATGGGCGATAAAGCCGATACAGGGCTTCTGCTCATAGCCTGCTGTGGCGGGGATCCTCCCGTAGACATAGGCGTGCTCATCCACATAAACATCCTCAACTCCCATCTCGGTCATCTGCTTTGCAAGCAGACGGCTCAGAACGAACTGACGCTCTGTGGTAGGAGTGCAGTCAGACTCCTCGGAGCTGGTGGTGTGTACCTTTACATATTCAATGAATCTCTCATACGCTCTCATATCTTTTTCTCCTATTTATAGATTTCAGCATATACAAAAAGCCTGTCTTTCCGGGACTTGCCGCCGGTGCCGCTGATTTTGCCTTTGCCCGCTCCCCTGAGAGAAATTATATCACCCACGGAAACCGTGCAGTCGGTTTTTAGCATTTCCTGATAGTTGAAGCTGACGTTTCCCTGAGTTATCTGCCGGGCAGCTTCGGAGCGGGAAACATTGAACATTCCCGCCACCACCGCATCCAGCCGCATACTCATAACAGAAAAGCTGACTTCCTTGATCTGCCTCTTGGGTGCGGGAATTTCTGAAAGCTCAAGACTTTCAGCCTTCACCCCCACTCGGCCCACTTTATCAATACTCAGCAGATGCCGCTGCACCGAGGGCAGGCAGAATATATAGGCCACATTATCGTCCACCCATATATCGCCGACCCACTCTCTGCCAACTCCCATGCCCAGAATGGCACCCATGTAATCCCTATGTCCGGGGGTGCCGAAATGGGCAGTCAGCTTCATGGCACAGATGTATTCCGACGGGTCAAAGTATTCCGCTTCCATATATTCCGGCAGGAAGAAACAGACCGTTCTCTCACATTCACAGTGTCCGCCGGAAAACACCATGCCGCAGTCAGTCGGACGCACCTGTTTTTCAAGCATATAGCGCTCGGCAGGGCTGAGAAATCCTGTCATGGTGACGCTGCAGCTTTTTTCGCAGCGGCGGCACAGATCCGCCGCCCGCTTTATAAGATCATTGTTTTCCATCTTTAAGTCTCGTGGTATGGGCAAATTCGTTGGACTTCTGCAGAACGGAGTTCATCTGATTGAGCACCGCCTCTACTTCGCCTTTAAATGCTCTTGAAGAACTGTTCAAAACGCCCGAATGGAGGGTAGAAAGCCTTATCAGGCTGTCACCGGTTATAACGCGGACGGAATAGTTTGTTCCGATATCATAGGCAATGCGCTGAATGTAAGCATCTGCAGTCTCGCCGTCCTTGGTGTAGGCGACCTTCAGGTTGTCATACTCTTCTCTCGCACCAGTGCCGCCTGCGGTTTTGTAGGCATCGAAAACCAGAAGCATCTCGGTATTGGTGAAGCCGCAGTAGTTGGAAAGCATGTCCATCAGCATTTTTCTGGCCACACCCATATTATCATCGCCGATTTTCTTCAGCTCGTCCCAGGCAAAAATCAGGTTATATCCGTCAACTATGAGGAACTCTTTCTTTACACCGCCGATATTCCTCTGCAAATCGGGAGCCTCATTCCTCTCAGCGGTCTTGTATTCTTTTCTGCGTATGGGGCCGAACTCGCGCTCCATGATGGCCTCCAGTTCCCTGTCGTCAATGCTGAGACTGCGCTGTCTTACAAGGCTTGGTGTCTCCGCTTCCACCGGCTCTCTCAGGCAGCTTTCAAGATGCATATATTCATGCACCTGATCCCACTTGATGTTGACACCCGCTCCGTGGGCGCAGAAAACAGAGTCAGGAGTATTATCCACATCCGCCTCCGGATCGTAGCCAAGCTCTTCAACGATCTTCTGCTGATCCTTACACGGTCTGTAACCATCAGGCCGGCAGGAAAATCTGCCCTTGCCGTGAGTGTAGGAGATAAGTTCTGTCATGTAGCCGTTCATGGCAGCGACAGGGGCGCTGCCCTCTATGCGCATAAAGCCGCCCTCAGCATCCTCGGGAGATGAGAAAGTTCCGTTCATCATGCGCACATCACCGATGGCTCTGCCTATCTGCTCGGGAGGAACCTCAATAACAAAGCTGTAATAGGGCTCCAGAAGCACACTCTTTGCCTGCATAAGGCCCTGACGGACGGCGCGATAGGTGGCCTGCCTGAAGTCTCCGCCCTCGGTGTGCTTATCGTGGGCACGGCCTGCGGCCAGAGTGATCTTCATATCGGTAATAGGCGAGCCTGTCAGCACGCCCAGATGCTGCTTTTCCAGAAGATGGGTGAATATGAGCCGCTGCCAGTTGCGGTCAAGCTCATCCTCGCTGCATTTGCTGTCCAGCACAATGCCGCTGCCCTCGGGCAGGGGCTCCATAATAAGATGCACCTCGGCATAGTGGCGCAAAGGCTCATAGTGACCCACGCCCTCAACGGTGTCCGCAATGGTCTCGCGATACATGATATGACCGGAATCCAGCTCGATGTCCAGATCAAATCTGTCCTTGACTAAGCTTACAAAAATCTCCGTCTGCACCTTGCCCATGAGCTGCACGGAGATTTCCCTTGTCCTCTCGTTCCATGCAATGTGCAGCTGGGGGTCCTCCTCCTGCAGAAGGCTTAATTTGGGCAGAACCAGTCTGGGGTCCGCCTGCCCGGGCAGCTTAACAGTGTAGCTTATGACCGGCTCCAGAACAGGGGCGGAGCTGTCATTCTCTGCACCCAGGCCCTGGCCGGGATAGCTTTCGCTGAGTCCCAGCACAGCACATACCTGTCCCTGAGAAACCGTGTCCACCGCGTCATATTTAATGCCGGAATAGAGTCTGATCTGGCTTATTTTTTCTTCAAGCTCTGCGCCTTTTTCGTTCTTATATTTAAGGGCGGTTCTCACTTTCAGCTGACCGCCGGTAAGCTTCATGTAGGTCAGGCGGTTGCCCTGAGCGTCTCTCGCGATCTTATAGACCTTTGCGGCAAACTCCTCTTTGGCTTCTGCTGTCAGCACATAGCTGTCAAGGGCGGAGAGAAGCCCCTCCACGCCCTCAAGCCGCAGACCGGAACCGAAAAAGCAGGGAAAAAGCTGTCTGCCGGAAACAAGCTTTGCAATGTCAGCTTCGCTTATTGTCTCACCCTCAAGATACTTTTCCATGACTTCCTCGCTGCACATTGCGAGCTGCTCATAAAAAGCATCGTCCCTCTGTGAAAAGTCCACACAGGCAGAGCTGAGCCGCTTTGACAGCTCATCCATCAGAGCGGCTTTATCGCAGCCCGGCAGATCCATCTTGGTGACAAAGATGAAGCACGGCACACTGTAGCGCTTCAAAAGACTCCACAAAGTCTCGGTGTGAGCCTGTACGCCATCAGTGCCGCTGATCACCAAAACAGCGCAGTCAAGCACCTGCAGAGTTCTCTCCATCTCTGCAGAAAAATCCACATGGCCGGGGGTATCCAGCAGGGTAAGCGAGCTGTTTTCCAGCGCAAGAATGGCCTGCTTTGAAAAAATGGTGATTCCTCTCGCCCTTTCAAGAGAGTGATTATCCAAAAAGCTGTCCCTGTGGTCGACCCGGCCCAGTTTTTTTAGTTTTCCGGAAAGGTAGAGCATAGCCTCGGACAGGGTAGTCTTACCCGCGTCCACATGGGCCAGAATGCCTGCTACCAGATTTTTCTCTGTATTGCTCATCATGTTTACCATTCTAACACAGTTGTAAAAATAATCAATGGTATTAGGGCACTTAAACGATGTCACTTTTGTGTTAAATTTATATGTTTTTTTGAAACTTCAGGTGGCAATTTTGTAAAAGCTATGTTATAATTAAGTGTCAAAATGTAAGCTCAAACTCTTTTGAAAAGGAGATTGAATAAATGAAGAAAATTCTTGTTCTCGAGGACGAGGCTAATATCCGAAGCTTTGTGGTCATCAATCTGCGCCGCAGCGGCTTTGAACCCATTGAAGCCGAAAACGGCATGATGGCTCTTGAAAAACTGAAGGTCAATCCCGATATCTGCCTTGCGTTGCTGGATGTTATGCTGCCCGATATTGACGGCTTTGAGGTCTGCCGCCGCATCCGTGCCACAGGCTCCAGGATGGGCATTATCATGCTCACCGCAAAGAGCCAGGAGATCGACAAAGTCACCGGCCTTATGACCGGTGCTGACGACTATGTTACCAAGCCCTTCTCCCCTGCCGAGCTCACCGCCCGTGTGGACGCGCTTATCCGCCGCCTGGGTATTGATGACGAGGAGAAGAACACTTCCGAAATCAGCAGCGGCCCCTTCCTGCTCAACACCAGAAACCGTACCCTCGAGAAGGACGGCCAGCGCCTCAAGCTGACCCAGATCGAATACCAGCTCATGAAGCTCTTTATGGAAAACCCCGGCAAAGCCATGTCCAGAGAGGATATTTTGGCGGCCGTATGGGGCAATGATTTCAAGGGCGAGCTGAAGACCGTTGATGTTAATATCCGCCGTCTGCGCATCAAGATCGAGACCGACGCCACTGAGCCCGAGTATCTCACTACTGTATGGGGCTATGGCTACAAGTGGGGTTACTAAATATACCATGTTCAGAAATCTGAAATTTCAGCTCCTTTTATCCAGCATTGCAGCTATATTTCTTCTGGTGCTGGGTATCTGGACGATTACACGGGGCTATCCGGAGAGGGCTATTGTTGTTATGGTCCTGCTGTGCGCCTATCTGGTGGCGGTAAATCTCTGGTTCTGGCGCAATGTCACCGACCCCATAGACAATCTCATCGACTTTGCAAAGCGCATAGGCGCAGGCAGCTACGGCATCAAGATGGATAACAGCAACGACAACGAGCTTGGCCAGCTGACCGCCGAGATCAACAATATGTCCGAGAAGATCGCCGTTGCCGAAAAATCCAGAACCGAGTTTATCTCTCAGGTTTCCCATGAGCTGAGAACCCCGCTGACAGCAATAACCGGCTGGAGCGAAACCATCGCCTTTGATCCCGCGGTGGAGGGTGACTCTCTCAG